>NZ_JBHTJZ010000007.1:0-108897 GCF_042675905.1 Paenibacillus chungangensis
GCTGATTGAATCGATGCCAATTGCTTGCTGAAACTCCTCGTTGGCCTGAATCTCTCTCATAATGGATCGTAATCCCTTGCGTTTCTGAAGCTGGGCTTCCACGAATAGGAGAAGAAATACCATCGTGCTTAATTTTTTCGTATAGCGATCGAGCGTGCCGAAATGCTGCCAATCTTGAATAATTTCTGAATTTATGGGTGCAACCCATTTACCAAATGACGAGATTAGTGTATCCTTGTCCATGCGATTGTCTCCTAAGTTAGAGATTTGGACAGGGCTACCTGCACCTCTAATTTTAGGAGCTTTTTTTCTGTCATGCATCACATATATTTAACATATTTAGCACAATTTAGAACGACTTATTAGAGGCACAATCCATGTCAAGTTTAATGCAACGCTACTGATACCGACTATATCACGCTAGCTGTTACTCCAACTTTACCAACTATATCACGCTAGCTGTTACTCCAACTCAACTAACTGGATTCCATGACATTAGCCTTCCAATATGCACCGAACCTGCGCAATCAACTGGAATTCTTGATACTAATTTGATCGTTTAATGAGATATTGTGCTATTCACTTCAATTTAAATGTACTTTTTCCATTACCAACATGCGAGAACGACGAATTAAACTGAAACAACTACACAAATTCCATTTAACACACCCAGTTCGACGTAACAGAGGCCACTGCAGGCAACGCAGCGCCAACCCATGACCGGCTTATCTCCAAGCTTGCCGTTCTCCACAAATGTTAATTTCCATCTTGCGGCATAAGGTTAACGACCATTCACACAAAAGTCCACTCCCCTCAGCTCCACACCGTTAATTACGATTGTTAGCCGGTGCTTGCCGGGATAATGCTTGCGGGTCGTCAAGTCTTTGAAGCTGTGCGCTCTGGCGTATTGCAGCTCTGCACTACCGATATCCCGCTCCGCCACTTTGAACAGCTTCCGCGACGTCTTGCCGTTCGCCTTCACGAAGTCTATGCCATATTCGATCCTCAGCCGTTGAGGCCCAGAGATATTCGTGGATCGGATCGTGAACGTGAAGTTCAGCGTCTCCCCGATCTCAACAGACGGTTCACCGAGCGCCAGCTCTGTCACTGTCACATCCGGCTTGTCCGGAAAGCCGAACAGGGACAGAACATCGGGATCTGCCTTCCGCAGCAGCCCGCGACAGCCGTGCTTCACAATCCAGTCCGTCCCGGCATGCTTGCCATGCCAGCTTCGTGCGATACCCTTCACGACTTCGGGATGATCCTTGGAGATATCGTTCAAGTTATTCGCTACGCTCTTCCTCACATATTCCGAGTCGTCTGTCTTCAGACGCTCCAGGATCGGCAGAATCGGAGAAGGATCAGCCTTGAACGGATGAAGCGCTATCCCCCAAGGCAATCTCGGTCGGCAACCCTCGCTCGCCAGCCGCCTCACATGATGATCGGGGTGGCTTGTCCATTCCAGCATCTGGCTCATCATTCTATCGGGATCAGAGAGGATGAACGATCTGACGGCGAACTCTGAGGTGGAATAAGGCGTGAATCGCTCCAACGCCGTGATGGATGCCTCCCAGTCATCCAATCCGAACACTTCCACGAAGTCCGGAAAAAAGAGATACTCTATTCCCGTGCACTGAGGGGCGATGTCATCCAACACATCCACGGCTTCCCGATAAGCCTTGGGCAAGATCGCCCGGAGCGCTACGCTAATGTGCCGAATACGCTGCTTCAACTGTTTCTGCTCCCAGTTTTCATCCTGTACGAGACGCATGAACCGCTCCTCATCGAACGCAGCATAACTTCCTTTCACTCTAAGCGCGAACTGACGCAAAAAGTGCTCCGTATACCTGCCTGCAAACGTCTCTGCCATTGTCTCCATCCTTCCCGATCTTTCTATTCAAGAGTGACTAATTCGCATCATCCCGGCGCTCCACCACAGTCTACTCGGACAATGCGGTGCTGTAAGAGCGGGATTAACGAAAAGTCAGTCCGACTCAAGCAGCCCCCATTTACGACATTTGTCAGCAAGTTCGAGACTTGTGCCTTTCCAGTTGAACTTTTTCATTACACGACCTATTTGTTTTTTCACAGCCGCCAAACTCACATTTAATTCGTTTGCAATTTGAGTCTGAGTCTGGCCTTCGGCAATCAGCAGCAGCAAAATGCGATCATGGGCGCTGAGCAAATTGCTTTTCTTTTCGTACACCAGTTTTTTTAGTCGTGTTCCATATTTGGATGTTTTGTTATTGACAGCATCCTGTATGGTTTCAAGCAGCTTCTCAAAATCATCTTTATAGAGATAATCGTAAGCCCCATTCAAAAAAGCCTCGTTAAAAATCTCATCGTCATCTTGCAGAGAACTGAACATAATAATCTTCACTTCAGGATATTGAACCGTAATATCCAGGGCTGCATCTAGACCGGTGAGCTTAGGATCGTTCAACAGAATGTCCAGAATAACAATATCGGTCGACTCCCGGCTCAGAATAGAAAAACATTCCTGAATCGTCGCCACCTTGGCAAACAAATCTATCTCTTGATGCTCCGAGAAAAAATCAGCAAGCCCACTTCTCCATTCCTCATCATCCTCCACATAGAGCACTCTGATTTTATTCATGGAGTTTTCCTTCCTTTGCGTAATATCATCGTTACAGTCGTTCCTTGACCTGGCTTGCTTTTCACCTCTATCATGCCTTTATGCGCCGCTACGACCTTTTTCACCTGATACATCCCCATCCCGAAGTTCCTTCCTGTCCTATGCTTCGTAGAGTAAAATGGCTCAAATATATTCTGCACTTCCAAGCTGCTCATTCCTGGACCCGTGTCTCTAAAGGAAATTTGAACCGTTGATTTCCGATGGACCACAGCAACCCGGAAAACACCTCTCTCCCCCATCGCATCGACAGCATTAATGCAAATATTATGCCAACATTCTTTCATCATAATCGGATCAAGCCACCACGATAGAGACTCATATTGCTTTTCAACTTTTATGTGAGGATAAGCTTCCACAGCTTCCAGCACTTCATCCAGAAGATCGGAAATGTCCGCCACTTCCATCTGAGGTTCCATTTTATTACTAACCGCGTGTGCAATGACGGATAACGTTTCATTCATCGCCTCGTGGGTTTTTAGCAGATTACTAACGTACGTTTCGATCTCCTCATATTTGCCCTTATGTATGCTTCTGCGAATATTTAAGGCATTCAATTTGATTTTGCTAATGGAGTTCTTAAGAGAATGATGAATTAATGCAGTTCCGGCATGAACCGTCTGCACCGACTTCCGTTGTACCCCCAAAAAAGCGTCCCGCAAGTATAAAATAGAGCTAAAAGCCAAGCCGACCACGCATAGATAAGGAATGAGCGTAATCAACTGATCACTTAAGGGAAAAGATGCGATCTGATAAACATTCAGGGCCGCTACTGGAATAATAAAAATAAGAGCGATAGCTGCGTGATGCAGCCTCTGCCTCCCATCCCTCTCCAACCAGATGCAACGAACAGCCAGCCATAGCGCAGTCATTAAATAGAGAAATCCCCAATAGATAATAAACTGCTTATCTACCCAGTTCTGAGACAGATCTGCTTGAAAAAAAGCGACGATAACCGGCAGGCTCAGTACGAGTGGAATCCATCTGTTGGAGTGGAGATAGCCATTATAGATTAGAAAAAAAATAAGCACTGCATAATAAGGAACCGAGTGGATAGTCACGTTCAAAATCGCCGTTATTACGATGGAAATCTGGGTGATCTCCGCAGCCATTGCCCTCTCTAACGTGTAAGGAACCCAGCTCTTCTCAAGCACGATCTGTAGCCCGAATAAACTCCCGCATAGAGCCATAATAGCCGCCCAAAAGATTAGACGATTCCCTTTGTGTTTCCATCCCATATAGAAGGCAAATATCAATAAACTAATAAATAATAACGAAAATAGAGGGAGAAAGAACATGTCTACCACCTTAATCCGAGATTTCATTAAGTATAGTATACATGTTCTAATTTACTATGGATATTTTTATTAGGTCTCTATAAGCTGTAAAGCGTGCAGCATTCTCAGGATCACTGTAATGGCTTCTGCCCGTGTTGCGTGTTCATTTGGAGCAAATTCGTTATCCGAACGACCGTTCATGACTTCATGGTCAGCAACTGTTCGTACAGCGTCTGCGGCCCAGGCGGGAATGGCCTCGCCATCAGCAAATACAATAGATACAGCGTGACTATTCCCTGCAGTTCCTAATACCTTGGCAAGCATCACTGCCATCTGCACCCTTGAAATAGGTTCATTCGGACGGAAGCTGCCATCCGGTAATCCGCTGATGATGTCTCGTTCTACTGCTATGGCTATTGCGCTTTGAGCCCACTGCCCAATAGAGGACTCATCGGTGAAGCGTCCCGCCGAGCCTTCACCTTCGAGCTTCAAGGCACGGATCAGCATAATCGTAAATTCGGCACGGGTGATCGGAGTGTTCGGCTTGAAAGTGCCATCTGGATACCCGCTCACGATTCCTTCTTTCACTGCCTGCGCAATAGATGCATGGGCCCAGTGGTCATGAGTATCCATGAATTCCACATCGGGATAATTCCCTTCAGCTTCTAATCCTTGCCCCTCGTTCTCCTCATCGGTTCCAGGCTGCTGCCCTGGGGTTGCCGGTTCTAAAGGTGTTGACTCCGAAGCTCCAGGCTCTTCTGAATCGGGGCTGCCCATGTTGCCACCATCTTCAATATATATTGGCGGGCCAGCGACTACCCTTATTGTCCTTGTCACCTGCACCGCAGCGTTCCCTGCACTGTCCGTTACGTCGTAGATCAGCATGTACTCGCCTAACCGACTACTGTCGACTGTACCGGTGATGACGACGTTGCCGCTAATGTCTCCATCCCGGTCGTCCTGGGCAGTGAAGCCAGGCTCTGTATACGACTTGCCTATCGTCACCTTCACAACCGCTTCACCTTGCAGCGTGATCACCGGCGCTTCGCGGTCGATGTTGCTGATCTGCAGTTGCTCCACCGTCGCGTTCCCCGCCAGATCTCGCGCATACACGCTGATCCAGCCGTTCTCCGTCACCGTGATACTCCCCGGGCTGCCTGGGATCACTTCTCCTTCCGCTGTTCCCGCACCCCCGGCTCCCGTAAAGTATGCAACGTCGCGCAGGCCCTGCGCCCACTTCATCTCGACAACGCCGCTCTCATGGTCCGTGATTACCGCCTCAACGGTCACATCGTCGTTCGTCAGCACGGTTGGGCTCGCGCTCAGCGTAATCGTAGGCGACACCTCATCGACCACTCTCACCGTACGCGTCACCTGCACCGCTGCGTTGCCTGCACGATCCGTTACGTTGTAGATCAGCATGTACTCGCCTAACCGACTGCTGTCGACTGTACCGGTGATGACGACGTTGCCGCTAATGTCTCCATCCCGGTCGTCCCGGGCAGTGAAGCCAGGCTCTGTATACGACTTGCCTATCGTCACCTTCACAACCGCTTCACCTTGCAGCGTGATCACCGGCGCTTCGCGGTCGATGTTGCTGATCTGCAGTTGCTCCACCGTCATATTCCCCGCCAGGTCTCGCGCATACACGCTGATCCAGCCGTTCTCCGTCACCGTGATACTCCCCGGGCTGCTTGCAATAACCGTGCCCTCGCTGGCAAAGTATACCGTATCGCGCTCGCCTTGCGCCCACTTCATCTCGACAATGCCGCTCTCGTTGTCTGCCATCACGGCCTCAACGGTCACATCGCCGTTCGTCAGCACGGTCGGGCTCGCGCTCAGCGTGATCGTCGGCGACACCTCATCGACCACTCTCACCGTACGCGTCACCTGCACCGCTGCGTTGCCTGCACTGTCCGTTACTTCGTAGATCAGCATGTACTCGCCTAACTGACTGCTGTCGACGGTGCCAGTCACCACCACGTCAGCCGTTACATCGCCGTCCATGTTGTCCTGAGCGGCATAGCCTGGCTCGGTGTACGCCGTGCCAATCATCACCTTCACAACCGCTTCACCTTGCAGCGTGATCACCGGCGCTTCGCGGTCGATGTTGCTGATCTGCAGTTGCTCCACCGTCGCGTTCCCCGTCAGATCTCGCGCATACACGCTGATCCAGCCGTTCTCCGTCACTGTGATGCTCCCCGGGCTGCCTGGGATCACTTCTCCTTCCGCTGTTCCCGCACCCCCGGTTCCCGTAAAGTATGCAGCGTCGCGCTGGCCCTGCGACCACTTCATCTCGACGACACCGCTCTCGTTGTCTGCCATCACGGCCTCTACGGTCACATTGCCGTTCGTCAGCACTGTTGGACTCGCGCTCAGTGTAATCGTCGGCGACACCTCATCGACCACTCTCACCGTACGCGTCACCTGCACCGCTGCGTTGCCTGCACTGTCCGTTACGTCGTAGATCAGCATGTACTCGCCTAGCCGACTACTGTCGACTGTGCCAGTCACCACGACGTCAACCGTTACATCGCCGTCCATGTTGTCCTGAGCGGCATAGCCTGGCTCAGTATACGCCGTGCCAATCATCAACTTCACAACCGCTTCACCTTGCAGCGTGATCACCGGCGCTTCGCGGTCGATGTTGCTGATCTGCAACTTCTCCACCGTCATATTCCCCGCCAGATCTCGTGCATACACGCTGATCCAGCCGTTCTCCGTCACTGTGATGCTCCCCGGGCTGCTTGCAATAACCGTGCCCTCGCTGGCAAAGTATACCGCATCGCGCTCGCCTTGCGCCCACTTCATCTCGACAATGCCGCTCTCGTTGTCTGCCATCACGGCCTCAACGGTCACATCGCCGTTCGTCAGCACGGTCGGGCTCGCGCTCAGCGTGATCGTCGGCGACACCTCATCGACCACTCTCACCGTACGCGTCACCTGCACCGCTGCGTTGCCTGCACTGTCCGTTACGTCGTAGATCAGCATGTACTCGCCTAACCGACTACTGTCGACTGTGCCAGTTACCACGACGTCAACCGTTACATCGCCGTCTATGTTGTCCTGAGCGGCATAGCCTGGCTCGGTGTACGCCGTGCCTATCGTCACCTTCACAACCGCTTCACCTTGCAGCGTTATCACCGGAGCTTCGCGGTCGATGTTGCTGATCTGCAGTTGCTCCACCGTCGCGTTCCCCGCCAGGTCTCGCGCATATACGCTAATCCAGCCGTTCTCCGTCACCGTGATGCTCCCCGGGCTGCCTGGGATCACTTCTCCTTCAGCTGTTCCCGCACCCCCGGTTCCCGTAAAGTATGCAGCGTCGCGCTGGCCCTGCGCCCACTTCATCTCGACGACACCGCTCTTATCGTCTGTGATTACCGCTTCAACGATCACATCGCCGTTCGTAGGCATCTGCGAGCTTGCTATTAAAGTGATCGCTGGCGGCTCCTCGTCATAAACCTCTATGATGAAAACATCCGAAACCGTCTTATATTCGAAACCGGATGTTTCCCTTGCTTTTACATGCAAATACCAATGGCCATTCGTATTCGGCAGATTAATTTTTTCACCACTCTGGAAAATTGTCCACTGAGGATCGTTAGGATCAGGAACTGCGGTTGTTTGGGTCCAGTTGTAATGAAAATCTAAAGGTGCAGGAAGATGTACCTGTACCGTTACTCCATCCAGATTTTGTTCCTCGCCTGCATCTCCGTCAGGCCTAAATTCGACCAAACTAACAAACGGGATTGTTTTTTCATTGGCATAGTTGTGTGCTGTAGAACGTTTCCAACCGTAAATTTCCGTTAAAGATGAGTTTGTATCGAACGCGAGAATATGAATTTGCGTATCGGCATTTAATACCGTTACTTTGTTTAATAAATTACTAGTGAATGCATATGCCCCTATTGACGCGATATGTCTTGGAATAACAAGCTCCGTGAATTTATTATATCCAAATGCGCTATTACCAATTGTTCTCACGGATTCTGGAAGTGTTAATTGAGCCAACCGATTAATCTCAAACGCACCTTCTGGAATTGCTTCGATTGTTGAAGGAAATGTAATCTGTGTTATGTGGTTAGTAGAGAACGCTCTTTTCCCAAAATACGTTAATGATTCTGGTAGAACAATGGAAGTCAGTGTGTTATTTGCGAACGAATGATCTCCCAAATAGTTTAATTGGTGTGGTAAAGTAACACTAGTTAAACAATTACTTCTAAATGCGCTGTATTCTATTGTTGTCAAACTATCTGGCAAGCTGAGATTTCGTATACAGTTTGAACCGAAAGCCCACGCTGGGATAGATGTGATCCCTTCCGGAATAGTCAAATTCGTCAACAAGTTATAGCTGAATGAGCCATTTGACAATTCTGTAGAGTCGTTTAATAGTAGGTTCACGATTCTCGCTCCAGAAAAAGCTCCCTCTTCAATATGTAATATTGTATTGGGGATGACCAAATTTTGAATATCACCGTAGTTATAAGAAAATGCATATTTTCCTACTGTAGTTAGTGTTGCTGGAAACTGGATAGCAGTTATATGCTTTTCCTTAAACGCATTATCCCCTATATGTGTAACCGGTAATCCTTCGAGCGTTTCAGGGATATCGATATCCCCTGCCGGTCCGTTATACCCGGTAATGACAATACTTTGCCCGTCCCCTCTGATCTCGTACTCAAAGTCGCCGGCTACTGCCGCGCTAGCCCTTTGTACTTCTATGTTCCACGCCAAAATACCAACAGTAATGATCAAGCAGCCTAATGCAAGCCAAAAAAGGCTGTTCAAACCCTTTTTCTCTTCATTTCTTATACCTGTCACCCGGCTCTCCCCGCCTTCTTCATCTTATTTAGTTAGAGCCATTTCTGATAACGTAACAATCCGTTTACCAAAATGATTCATTTATCAATTGTATTGCAAATTTCGACACGGAATAAGTGGACATTTTTTTGTCTACTTGACTTATGAAAGGAACAAAAACAAGAGGCCCGCCACAAGGCGAGCCTCATCTCTATAGTTCCTCTACCAGCTGAATCAAGTTCCGAATAATATGGAACGGGTCCTTCACGGGCAACGCCACTGTCTTCGACTCCGGATTACCCTCCCGGTCCCGGATCTGTATCCACTCGCCGACGCTGCTGTCGGGATTAGGGAAGATGCGGAAGGTATACGCATGCACGCGATCATGCCAGGCCAGCAGCTCCTCATCGCCAGTCAGCTTATAGGCCAACACCGTCGAATACAGCGCCTCCGAATGAGGCCACCACAGCTTGCTTCCCCAATCGTTCGACACCTTCTTCGCCATGGCGTCGTCGGAGATGCCGTTCATGCTGCCCTTCGGCTGTCCCCCATCACGATCCACGAACAGCAATATACCGCCGTACTCCTTATCCCAGCCCAGCTGCAGCGCACGCTTCAATACGCGTACCGCCTTCCGGATAGTCGCATCGTCTTCCAATTGGCGGGCCAGCTCCATGACGAACCACATATCCTCGATCGTATGACCGGGATTCACGTAGCGGTCAAGCAACGTCTCCTCGCCACGCGCCCCACCGCCAGCCGCATCTCCTGCCGTTCCCCCAAGAGGGATCATCTCCAGCAACGTATCATCTTCCGCTACGAAGTCATCCATAATCTCCATCATATAAGCGCGCGCAGCATCCCACACTTCGGCAGCATGAATGGCATGAGCAGCAACCCTGTCCCCGCTGCCGGCTTCTCCCACACTGACAGCTTCCCCATCAATGTCGCCGTCATTCCCCCTGGCCCCGTTAGCATACTCCATTTGGCCACCGCCTTCAGCGATTCCTTCCTCTTCTGCAGCTTGAAGCGCCTCCGCCAGCTCATGCGACACGTTCAGCATAATCATCGGGATGCCATGCGTGCGATACCCTGACGGAATAGGATACGGCTCCGTGCGATATGTCCCCGAAGCAAGCCGCGAACGAATAGATGCATAGAGTCTCTTCGCTGCGCGCAGCGACTCCGCATCGCCGCTCTCACGCGCATAGCGGGACAAGCCGAGCAGCACGAAGCAATCCGCATAGATGCTGGCGGCGTAATCGTGATCCGGCGACAAGCGCTTCGCCATCCCTTCCCGGTCTGTGACGAACGTGCAGCTGCCATCCGCCATGATGGCATGCCGCATCATGAAGCGCGCGCCGTTGCCGCTTAAGGCCAGCAGCTGTTCGCGCTCCTCCTGCGTGAAGCCGTCCATTCCCGACAGCTTGGCAAGCAGCCATACCATCCTCCCCTGCGACCACGTATACTTGTCCGTACTAACAAGCGTGCTGCCGCTATTGTCGAAGCAGGTGAAGTAGCCGCCGAACTCTTCATCGATGCCTCGCTCCAGCCAGAACGGGAGCAATTGCTCCCTCATATGCTTCCAATAGAACGCTTTCAATTGTTCCGCTGACTGCAGTAAACATACCATTTTCTCCATCTCTCTCACTCCCATAATTAGTTAAAGCTATCATAACCACAAAGTAGTAATCTCGCAATGTCACAAGCAGTATTGTTCACCTATCCTCTTGCACTCTTAGCTCGCTCGAAATGTCTGACTATTCCAAAAACGACTTGTCCATCCAGTATATAGCATGCTATATTGATTAGAAATCTTTTTCTGAAAAGGCAGAGGGGGGAACGGAGCATGTCTACAGACAGGTTAATGATGGATGTGCCGGAAAGCTTCGAGAGTGAAAGACTGCTCATCCGCGCGCCTCGGCGCGGGGATGGCGCAATGGTGAACGAAGCGATCAAAGAAAGTATAGAGGAGCTGCGTCCATGGATGCCTTGGGCCGACTCAGCACCCACTCCGGAAGAGTCCGAAGCAGAGCTGCGGGGAGCGATTATAAGGTATATGGAGCGCTCCGACCTGCGCCTGCTGCTGTTCGACAGGACGTCGGGTAAGCTTGTGGGCAGCAGCGGCTTGCACCGCATCAACTGGTCAGCCGGAGCATTCGAGATCGGATATTGGCTGCGCACCTCCTGCACCGGTCAAGGCCACATGCACGAGGCTGTTCAAGCAATCACGGAATGGGCGGTCACAGAACTGAAAGCCAATCGTCTCGAAATCCGCTGCGATTCCCGCAACACAGCCAGCAAGCGGGTAGCCGAGCGGGCAGACTTTACTTTGGAAGGCGTGCTCCGCCAGCAGGAACGGGCAGTGGACGGGACGCTGCGGGACACGATGGTCTTCTCGAAGGTCCGCGGGATTGAATTCCAATACTAATCACAGAAGCGATCTGCTTGAGGCGAACCTACTTAAGCTATCGCTTCTTGGCGATTTAAAGGGGGCCTTATACCAATATAGACGCTTGACGTATTACATGCGAAGGAGAATGATTGTTATGCGTTCGAAGTTGTCGTTATCCCGACTTACGTTCCATACCAAGCTGCTGATGACCTCGTTGCTGCTCAGTGTCATTCCTCTGCTGCTGCTTGGCAGCGGAGCGGCCTACATCGCTTCCAGCGCTATTCAGAAGGAGGCCAATGCGAAGCATGAGGCGACGCTTAATCAGATCAAGCAACAAATTGACACCTTGTTGAAGCAACTGGACTATCTGTCCATTCAAATTGCAGGAGATTTGACCATTGAGGACTCCGCACGACTCGGCATCTCCATGGATGACCGCGAGACACTGGACACGACACTGAATATGGTTCAGACGATTCGGAAATACCGTACGGCTTCCCCCATTTCATTCCAAGCCTATATCATCTACAACAACTACGGCATTGTCTATTCCAATAAATACGGCCTGTTGAAACGAGAGGAGTTCCCCTATTACGAGGCGCTTCGCCGATATGAACCCAGCTTCACCAGCTCTCTGATCATCCCCGCCAATACCTATCCAAATCAGCATGACATCCTGCTCGCACGTCCCATCGGCAACTCTTCGACCGTGGACGGGATTCTGTTCATGGAGATCGACCCCACCCGCATCTACGAGCTGCTGCAGACGGTCCAACTGGGCGAAGGCGGGCAACTGCTGGTCGTCGATAGCGCCAACCGCATCGTCTTAAGTCAAAGTCGGCAAGAGATCGGTGCTCTTCTTCCGGCACCGTTCGCCGCTAAGCTGGGGAGAAGAAACCCTCCAGAGTCTACCGAAGCAGTGGCTTATGGGGACGAATCCTTCCACGTCTCTACTCATCACTCCAGATTCAACGATTGGTCATATGTCATCATCGCTCCTTCAAGCGAACGGACTGCTCATTCCAACCTGATCAAGAAGGTTACTTGGTTCATGGCTGGCTCTCTGATCCTCATCTGGGGATTAATGGCATGGTTCGCTTCCAACCGGCTGTACAATCCTATACGAGCGCTGCTTATAAAAATTCCGAATTCCCGAACGAAGCATTCTCAGGACGGCTTGCAACGAATAGACGCTTTCATCGAACAGGTGACTGAAGCGAATCAGCGGCTGGACAGCGAGATGCGGGCGCAGCTGCCTCAGTTGCGTGACAGAATGCTACTTAAGCTGCTTCACGGAGAAGTGAACGACAAGGAATTCGCTCTACAGCGACAGCGGTATTCCCTTGCGCTGCATGGAGATTCATTCGCCGTATGCGTCTTCGAGATTGACAGTATGATGGCATTCCGCAGCCGCTTCATTGGAAGAGACCGATCGCTTATGATGTATGCATTAACCAAGCTTGTGGAAGAGATGGCCATGCCCGACCACCCTTCCGCCGCCGTCTGCTCCGCAATGGGACAGGTCTCGCTGATCGTCGGGGCGGATGAAGCAAGTGATTCCCTGGCCGAGGAGCTGGGAGCATTATGCAGCAAGATCCGGCTAAAGACACAAGAGCTGTTCGGCTTTACAGTATCGGTCGGCATCAGTCCGGTCAGGCCCCGTGCAAGCAGCATCCATGAAAGCTATCTGGAGGCGCTTGAGCTGCTCGACTTCCGGCTGCTTATGGGCCGGAACTTGACGATCAGCCACTTGATGGCTGAAGAGCACCATATCGTCAAGCACTCAGCGCGCGCATTGATCAAACGGCAGAAAGCAATCGTGGAACGGTTCGCAGAAGGCGACATAGCCGCCGTTCATGCCGAATTCGAGGACATGCTTCGAGAATTTCCGAAGTCGCTTCCCAACTCCAAGTCGGTTACCGGCATCTTCACCCATTTGATCGGTGAGATCGACCATCTTATCGAACAGCTCGGTTACGAAATGTCTCAGATGTTCGAATACAATGTCTATACTCGCATTCATGAAGCGGATTCTCTGGAGCGAATGAAGCTCTGGTTCATTGATGATTTCCTGCCAACCCTGCAGCAGCAATTCGGTCAAATGTCCGTACCTGATCAGACGAGAATCGTCAAGCAGATCGCGGAGACAATCCGTAGCGACGAAGCCGGCGAATTGTCTCTGCAGCAGGCAGCCGACAGCTATAACCTGTCCGTCTCCCAATTAAGTCGAATGTTCAAGGAAGTGATGAATGTCAACTTCATCGATTATGTACTCGACACTCGCATGTCCCGAGCTAAAAAATGGCTCGTCCACTCCGACTGGACGATTAAGGAAATTGCCGAAAAGCTGAACTATACGACGCCACAAAACTTCTCGCGCGCCTTCAAGCAAGCTGCCGGCATGTCCCCAGGACAATTCCGTGAATCAGCCAGACAGCAGCAGCAACAGGACATCCAAGCATCCGAGCAAGCTTGATCGGCTTGCCTCTATTCAGCTCTGCGAAAGCTGCGGTTCTGCACACTTCCATTCCTTGATATAGGACAAGTTTCATCATTTGCAGGAGGTATCATCATTTGCCATGAAGGCAGCAAAAAAGGAACGTTTACAGGAAAATCATTTGTTCTCTATGCTGGTAACTATGTAAAGGATGTCAAAAACGGAAAGGGGGAATCCTCATTTGAAAACGATTACAGAATCGACACTATCATCTAAAACGCCGCGAAATCTCCAATGGAATGGGGTAAGAAGGAAGCTCTGGAAGAGCCGCATGATGTACGCCTTCATCCTTCCCGGCACCTTGTATTTCATCTTATACAAATACATCCCTCTGCTAGGCTCGGTCATAGCTTTCCAGGAGTTCAGTCCATTCCAGGGGTTCCTGCACAGCGATTGGGTCGGATTCGCCCACTTCGCGCGCATCTTCGATAGCCCGGAAGTCATTCAAGTATTGATCAATACGCTGACTTTATCCTTTCTGCAAATTGCCTTCGCGTTCCCCGTGCCGATCATCCTGGCGCTTATGCTGAACGAAATTCGTCACGACTGGTTCAAGCGCTTCATTCAATCGCTCGTTTACCTGCCTCACTTTCTGTCTTGGGTCGTCGTAATCGGCATCGTCACCATATTTCTGCAGAGCGATGGCGTTGTCAACAGCCTGCTGAAGCATGTCTTCGGCATGGAGGCCATCCTGTTTCTTCAGGAGCCGTTCCTGTTTAAACCGCTGATTGTGCTGGAGATTATTTGGAAGGAATCCGGCTGGGGAACGATCGTCTTCCTCGCTGCTCTGGCAGGCGTGAATACGGAGCTGTACGAGGCGGCCACCGTAGACGGCGCCAGCCGCTGGAGACGCATATGGCACATCACGCTTCCCGCTATACGCAGCACCGTCGTCATTCTGCTTATATTGCGGCTCGGCACAGTGCTGGACAATGGATTCGAGCAAATATTCCTGATGTTGAATCCCTATGTCAGGGAAGTCGGAGAAGTACTGGATACCTATGTCTATTACAAGGGCATTCTGCAATCTGATTTCAGCTTCGCCACCGCTGTCGGCTTGTTCAAGTCTGTCGTCGGTCTCATCCTGGTCATTACGGCCAACAAGCTGGCCAAGAAGTTCGGCGAAGACGGCATTTATTAATCACACCAAGGGAGGTGAGTCGCCATGCTGCATCGGACATGGCTTGACCGGGTGACGGATTGGATTAACATTGCGGTTCTGCTATTCATTTCAATCGCAATGATTATCCCTTTTTTGTACATTTTTTCGGTATCGTTTTCTTCGATGGAGGAGTATTTGAGCAGTGATTTCATCTTATGGCCGAAAGTCTGGGTCACAGGTGCTTATGAGTATATTCTGGCGAATGACAAGTTTATCAAGTCAGTGTTCGTTACGATACTCATTACGACGGTCGGCACTCTACTGAATTTGGCGTTCACATCGACGATGGCCTACGGCTTGTCCAAGAAATTCTATGGACAACGGCTCTTCTTGTTCATGGTGCTGTTCACGTTCCTGTTCAGCGCAGGCATCATTCCGACCTATCTGGTCGTGAAGGAGACCGGCTTGCTCAACACGATATGGGCGCTCATTATTCCGGTTCTGATCAGCCCCTGGAATCTGATCGTGTTCTCCCAATTCTTCAAGAGCATCCCGGAAGAGCTGAACGAAGCTGCGTTAATTGATGGAGCAGGCGAGCTCCGAGTATTCTGGAGCATCATCCTGCCGCTCTCCAAGCCGGCTCTGGCTACATTCGGCCTATTCTACGCCGTTACGCATTGGAATTCCTACTTCACTGGCATCCTCTACATTAGCAATCCCAATCTATGGCCGATTCAATTGCTGCTGCGGCAGATCGTCGTCATCAACGATACAAGCTCGCTCATTACGGAGCAGGTGCTGACCGACCCGCCCCCTGCCGAGACCATCCAGATGGCCGCCATTCTGCTGGCGACGCTGCCGATATTAATCGTTTATCCGTTCCTGCAGAAGCACTTCGCCAAGGGGGTGATGATCGGCTCGGTGAAAGGGTAAATTGTACAACTGTCTATAATGGGGTGTTCATTCCGATCTGAACCATGAATCTATGGAGGTGTCTAGTTATGAAAGGTACAAAACTCGCCAGTCTCTTGATCGTATCCACAATGGCAGCGGGCCTGACAGCCTGCTCTGGAAGCAACGAGCCGTCACCGACTAGCAACAAGAGCCAATCCACAACATCGACTTCCAAGCCCGCTTCCGGAAGCGCTACAAATAGTCCGAAAACAGACAAGACGCACGATATCAGCTTTATGAATTTCGCCTATACGATCTTCCCGGATCCGAACGGCAAGGGCGTGGAAGCCATTCGGGAGAAATTCAACGCCAACGTCAAAGCGCAATTCGTCCTGCAGTCGGACTACAAGGAAAAGCTGAATGTCATTATGGCTTCGGGCGATATGCCTGACGTCGTGGCCATCAAGGATCTGGACGCCAACTACTACAAATGGGCGAAGCAAGGCGCCTTCCTGCCGCTTGACGACTATCTGGACAACTACGAGACGTTCAAAACCGTGCCGGACAGCATCTATGATCAATTCAGGGTCAACGGCAAAACATACAGCATTCCGATGTACGCGCCAACCTATACATTCTCCGGAACGATCCGCCAAGACTGGCTGGACAATCTGGGGCTGAGCATGCCGACCAATTATCAGGAGCTGCTTGATGTGGCCATCGCCTTTACGAAGGACGATCCGGATCAGAACGGCAAGGCGGATACGTACGGGTTCGCATTGGGAGAGAATATTTCTCCCACACATGCGATGGGGGCATACTGGTCGCCGGCCTGGTATCACAAGGATGAAGAGGGCAACTTCATACCCGGCTTAATCGGTCCCGGCCGCAAGGAAGTCATTGAGACACTGGCAGCGGCTTACAAGGAAGACGCTGTGACGAAGGACTTCGCCGTTCTGAACTGGGCTCAAGCCAATAAGGAGTTCTACTCCGGCAAAGCGGGCATCTTCATCGGCGTTCCAAACGGCATGATCGAGGATTATTATCTGGGCCTGCTGAAGGTCAACCCGGAAGCGGTCGTTAACCCGATTCCGTTCTTCATAGCGCCGGACGGCTCTCAGGGCAACCCAAAAGGACGCGGCTTCTTCGGCTTAACGACACTGTCCGCGAAGCTGAAAAACGATCCAGACAAAGTGGAGAGAATATTGGAAATCCTGGATTACGGCCGTCAGTTCATTCCGGTCGACGAGCGTAATGCCGACAATGAACAATACGACTGGATGATGGGCGGACTAGACGTCGGCTATGAGATGGTGAACGATAAGGCGGTGCCGATCACAGGCCAGGAATCACAGACGCCGATCCAGTATATGATGCAGCGTCACGAATTCTGGAAGCCATGGGCTCCGAACGACGAGGCGAACGAATACTCGAAAGCCTTGTACAACTCGCAGGAAATGCAAGATTTTATCGGAAAAATTGAGCAGATGGAAAAAGAATACAATAAAACCCCTTACGACGATCCTTCCTATCTGGTCTACTCCGAAACCAATGCGGCGAAGGGCAGCGAGCTGAATCTCTATCTGATCGGGGAGCAGACGAAAATGATCTCGGGACAGAGACCGATTGCAGAATGGGATAAAATGATCGAAGAATGGAAATCACGCGGCGGTGATCAATTGATGACTGAGATTAACGAGGGGATTAAAGCGGCGAGGGAGTGATTCGGAAATGAGAAAGGAACAAGCCGATCACAATACATTAACGGCTATGCAGGAAGTGCTACAGCAATATGTCCCTGTCATTCAGTCATGGGTGACGGAGGACGGACATCTTCCTGATCCTTACGAGACCACCTATAGCGAGAACTACGCTCCCGCCAACGCAGCCGCCGTTCTCGCAAGCGTATGCCACTCCGGGGGAGACCTCGGGGCCGGCGAGTTGCTGGATCGGATGCTGAGCCGGACCGTAGAACTGCTTGAGGATAAACAAAATGTGAATCCGTTCTGCCGCGTGTTCTTGTATCACTACAGCTTGTTGGCGCTTCTTCTTGCACCTGAGGCTGAGCGCTCCCGATTGCTTCAGCGTTATGGCAGCGCTCTTGCCGCTTATGAGGATGACTGTCCCGTCGTCAACACGAATTGCGCTGCCTTGCAATGGAGCATGGAGCTGTTCGCGGATGCGCTCGGCTTGCGCCTCGCCAACGAACAGCTACTGCGGCACAGACTGCAATTCATCGAGCGGGCTCAGCTTCATTCCGGGTTCATCAACGACGAGGTGAATGAGGAGGAGTCGCTGGACGGCATGCCGATCGCCTACCATGCCTTCACATTGTTCCTGCTGACAAGCGCGTTCGCCGTCATCGAGCAATGGCCATCTTCGTTGAAGGCCTCCAAGGCAGAGGCTGAGCGCATCGTGCTCCGAGGGACAGCATGGCTGCGTCAGGCCATCGCCCCCGACGGAACATTCGCCATGGTGGAACGAAGCGGCTACCAGATGTTCGTCTGGGGAGCGGTCACCGCCTTGCTGGCCGCTACCATTCAGGACAGGAACGACGAATCGCTCATGTCCGAATCGTTCCGTTCATGGCTGTCTTATCGTCATGACGACGGGACTTATAGTTGCACGGCCAATCATCTTCCGCATTCGCTGCGAGCCGGTTACGAGCAATATACGCATCTCAATATGTACAATCTGCTGGGCTTAAGCGGGATTGCGATAGCTGCGCGGCTGCTGGAACGAAGAATACGGCTTGGCGATTCGCTATTGGAAGCGGGAAGCGAGAAGCTTCAGCATCATCCCGCAGGGGCTTCGCATGCGTACATTGATTACGGGAGCGGATATGCCTTCTATCGCCAAGGCGACGACTTCTTCGGCTGCACGCTGCGCATGCATAATCGTAGATACACGCCGGCCATACAAGGCTTCCACTTCCGGTTGGCCGGACAGAAGATGCCTATTGCAGAGCCGCGTCTGCCCGGCTCGACGGCTTCCGCGGAGCGCGCGGTTCAGGATGGGGTATGGGAAGGCTTCCTGCTGCTTGATCAGGAAGGCAACGTCCATTATCCGAATGCTCTCTCTAATGCTGAAGCCGTTCCCGCAGAAGATGGTCTGACGCTGATATCGGAGGGAGAGTGGGTGCGCTGCTCGAAGACCATTACCATGCGGAACGGCGTCCTTCGATGGAGGTATCAGCTTATCATGAAGCGGCCAATCACGTCATGCCAGCATGTCATCCCTCTGGTGGTGCACGACGGACGACATCCCTTGCGAGTCATGGCGAAGGAGGAATGCTTGCTGCTCATGCAGCACGATAATCGAAGCTATGAGCTGCGCTGCGACGACGCTTCATCCATCCGCATGGAGTTGAATCGTTCACTGCTCTCGGCCAGCGGTGCCTCTGCTCAAGTCTGTATCCACATAGCTGAATCGCTAGCTGCTGATTCTGTAATCGAGTGGGAGACTTCCTGCGCCATCGTATAAGATGCTTTCAAATATCGTCGCAATAGAATAGATCTGGCGATAAATCTATCGATTGATCTGTTGGCATAGCAGCGGGGCTGTGTCGAGTCCAGATATGGACCTGAGACAGCCCCGAAAGTCAAGCTCCCATATAGCCAGTTGCCTTTGCCCAGACACTAGCCCCACTATAATCATGAGCCAGCCAGCAGCCAGTCGTCGCTCACTTAGGCTCCACCGGCCATTCGCCCTCCAGCCACGCCACAATATCCCGGTACACTTCCTCCCTACCCAGCTCGTTCAATAATTCGTGCCGCATTCCCTCGTACAACTTCAGCGTGACGTTAGTCATTCCTGCAGCACGGTATAAGCTATACGCCTGCCGAACGGTTGTGCCGAAGTTGCCGACAGGATCGTCCTTGCCGGATAGGAACAACACAGGCAGCTCCTTCGGAGTCATCGCGATATGCTTCTTATCCGTCATGAACAGCAAGCCTTCGAACATATCCCGGAATCCTCCTGAGGTGAATACGAAGCCGCAGCGCTCATCCTGCAGGAAGCGATCCACCTCAGCCTCGTCACGGGACAGCCAGTCCTGAGCCGTCCGATTCGGTCTGAACCGCTTGTTGAACGTGCGGTAAGTCAGATTATACAAGGTAGCGCTGCGATGCCTAATCCCTTTCCTCCTGATTTCACGCTGGGCGAGCAGCTTGCCTAGCTTTAGAGAAGCTCTGACATAGTGCGCCGTACCAGACAGGATCAGTCCTGACAGCCCGGAGCCATGGACGATCGCATAATGCCGAGCCAGGAACGAGCCCATGCTATGTCCGAACAGAACAACCTTCAGCCCGGGATGCCGATTGCCGATGAACGTCCTTACCTCATGCAACTCATCAACCATACCGTCCCAGCCGCCCGTCTCGCCGAAGTAGCCCAGATCCTCCTGTGGAATCGACTGCCCGTGTCCTCTCAGATCGCTGGCATACACGATCCATCCCTGCTCAGCCAGATAACAGGCGAATCGATCGTATCGCTGTGCATGCTCGCATGAGCCATGAACCAGCTGTAAGACGCCTCGCACCGATGCTGGGACGCCGCCACTCTCTTCCCGCTCCCATTTGTAGACGCGAATAGCTCCCTCCAGCAATGCGAGCTCAGACTTCTTAACACCCACGCCCTCACCTCCGCTTCCTTTCCTAATACTTCTATTATATATCCTGAGCGATTGATCGGAAATAGGCGCCGCGGCTGTGTTAGCCTTCGTTATGCTAACTGTATTTCCTACAGCTAGTTCTCTCCCCATCACGCTTCATGAGTAATTAGCTGTATTTCCTCCATTAAAATGTCAGGTGATTGACGATCCTTCTCGATTAATCCTCATATAACTGTAGATTTTACAGTTAGGCTCTTCCAATTCCCCGATATGCCTAAAACTAAAGACAGAAAATACAGGTAGATCCACCTGAAAGCATAAATCACCATAAAGTGGAGTGAATGTTAACGTTCTCTCAATCTCGGTTATCATATCAGAAGAAATCGACGGCTTGACCACGCGCTATCGGCATGATTCACTGATGGATATCTTGGCCATCCTTTGTTAACTTATTGTGTGCACGCTATGCGCAAAGCAATAACGAATGAAGCTCTCCATCGCATCCGTCAAGTATTTATGCTTGTGATAGGCCAGCTTGAACTGACGGTTGAATGATAGTCCTTCCACCTTCACCGTACGCAAGAAGCCTGCAGATACTTCCATATGAACGGCCCGCTGCGAGATGACGGATATGCCGAGTCCCTCCGCTACGGCCATCTTGATCGTGTCGGCATTGTTGCAAGTCCATGTCGCCGTCCACGATAATCCATGCTCGGACATGACCTCTTCGAACGTATTCCTGGTACCGCTTCCCGCTTCCCGCAGGATGAAATTCTCCCCCTCCAGCTCTTTCGCCCCAACCGATTCCCGCTTCCAAAAGGGGTGTCCTTGGCCGCATATGCAGACGAGCGTATCCTCCGCGAACGGTCGGCTTATCAAATCGGCTTGTGTCACTTCTCCCTCCACAAGTCCCAAGTCCAATTGGTCGCCCAACAGCATCCCTTCAATTTTCGTCGTATTGTCTTCGACCACTTCCATCCTCGCACCGGGAGTCTGCATTTGAAATGCCGCTGCCAGCTTGGGTAATACGGTGGCGCCGATCGTAACGCTCGCACCGATGCGTATCATTCCGGTCTCTTGCA
The DNA here is from genome assembly GCF_042675905.1 of Paenibacillus chungangensis. NCBI lineage: Bacteria > Bacillati > Bacillota > Bacilli > Caryophanales > Paenibacillaceae > Paenibacillus > Paenibacillus chungangensis. The sequence continues at coordinate 21,313 of NZ_JBHTJZ010000007.1, forward strand.
TAGTGCGCATCTCACTCTCCGCATCGCTGTACATACGAAGAATATGTCGCGCGTAGCTCAGAAGCTTCTCACCGGCCCTTGTCAGGTACAGCTTCCTCGACAGTCGCTCGAATAATCGAATGCCATAATGCGCCTCAAGCTCCGCTATCGCCTGGCTTACTGCGGACTGGGATACATACAACGTATTCGCCGCGGCAGTCATGTTCATCTTGTCGCATACGGCTATGAATATTTGCAAGTGCCGCAAGGTCACGTCTATCACCTCTCACGTATCATAAGTATATGATTATTATATCCATATTAATGATTTATTTTACTTATAGCAATGGGAGACGTATGCTGGAGATGCATACTTCACGGGGGTGTACACGATGACGATTCATACTGAACCAACAGATGACTTGGCGGCTAGCACAAGAAAGACAGCCAAGCGTGGGATCGAAGAATCTCACACCTGGCTGCTTGGCGTCGGCTTCACATTATGTATCGCGTTGCTCGGCTGGGCCGCAAGCGCCCTTCCGGTGCTGGACCGGCTCGGACCACTCGGCTGCTCCATCGCGCTGGCTGTTGCTTACCGGCACTATAGAGACTACCCCGAGCCGCTGCGCAAGGGCATTCAGTTCTGTAGCCGCACGCTGCTGCGATTAGCCATCGTCTTGTTCGGACTAAGGCTGGATATACAGCTTGTACTGCATGATGGGCCCGGCTTGCTACTGCAGGCTGCGCTTGTCATTGCCTTCGCCGTCTTGCTCACCGTATCGCTCGGCAAGCGTCTGAAAGCCGACCCCGCGATCACGCTGCTGCTCGCGATCGGTACCGGCATCTGCGGCGCTGCCGCAATCGCAGCTGTCGCTCCGATTCTGCGTACGAAGGATGAGGATACAGCGATAGGAGCTGGCATGATCGCCTTGGTGGGCACGGTGTTCGCAGTCGGCTATACGCTGCTGCGTCCCATACTCCCGCTTACCGGGATCGACTACGGCACCTGGTCGGGCATCAGCTTGCACGAGATCGCTCATGTCGCGCTGGCATCCGCCCCGGCCGGAGGGGATGCGCTTGCGGCAGGGCTGCTGGCCAAGCTGAGCCGTGTGCTGTTGCTGGTTCCGTTCTGCCTGCTACTGCTTCTCTGGAAGAAGCGGAGCGGCGGGGCTGCGCAGCCGGACGCGAAGCTGGAATTCCCATGGTTCCTTGTGGGATTCATCGCAGCCAGTGTAATAGGAAGCTATGGCTTCGGCACCTACATTGACGTTCCTGCATCCGCTATGAATGGACTGGCTACAGCTACCTCGTTCCTGCTGTCCATGGCGATGGTTGGCCTCGGCCTGAACGTCAATATGAAGCAGCTCCGCTCCAAAGCGCTAAGACCCGTCGTCGCCATGTCGATCACCTCGCTTCTGCTATCCGTGCTGACTTACCTGACCGTCCTTGCTTAGTCCGACTCCGATACCATGACTCTGTCGCGCGATCCTTCGTGCAGTTCTCCCTCTTGATGGAACGCGCTCTTCAGATCATGTCCAGACGGATTCTGGAATACGCGAATACCGAATTCCGGCGCGACAGCCAGCAGATGATCGAATATATCGGACTGCACGCCTTCGAATACTTCCCATCTTATATCATTCACGAATGCATAGATTTGCAGCGGCAATCCCGTTCCATCCGGCTGCAGCTGCCGAACCATGCATGTCATCTCTTTATGAATGCCGGGATGATTATTGAGATAGCTCTGGATATAAGCTCTGAACATGCCGATATTCGTGAGCGCCCTGCCGTTCACTCTGCTGGACCGGTCAATTTTATGCTCCACATGATAACGCTCGATATCCAATTCCTTTTGCGCAATGTATGCTTTCAGGACATGGACTTTCTTCAACTTTTCGATCATCTCGGGACTGCAGATGGTGATGCTTGTCGTATCGATAGAGAGCGACCTCATGATGCGACGTCCGCCCGAGGTTTGCATGCCCCGCCAGTTTTTGAACGAATCGGAGATGAGCGCGTAAGACGGAATAGTCGTGTATGTCTTGTCCCAATTCTGAACCTTGACTGTATGCAGCGAGATATCCACCACGTCGCCGTCCGCGCCATACTTCGGCATCTCGATCCAGTCGCCGACCCGCACCATATCGTTGGAGGTCAGCTGCACACCAGCTACAAGGCCCAGGATGGAGTCCTTGAACACCAGCATCGTCACCGCTGACAGCGCGCCAATTCCGCTTAGCAGAATAAGCGGGCTCTGTCCAATTAGATTGGAGACGATCAGAATGCCGCCGATTGTGAAGACGAAGATTTTAATGACCTGAATGTAGCCCCGAATCGGTCTCGCCTTCGAGATCTCATACGTCACATAAATATCATTGATGGCATTGAGAAATGCGTTAATAACCATGAGAGCGACAATAATAATATAGATGGCTGTGCCTTGCTCAATCAGATGCTGGAACTTCGGGAATAAGGAAGAAGAAGAGTAAATAATGATTGCAGGCACCACATGTGAGAGTTTATGAAACACTTGGCGCTCCAGCAAGTAATCGTCCCATTTGACCTTGCTATTTTTAATGTAGTAGGAAACTACTCTTAGCACGATGCTCTTGGCGATGAAGTTGGCAGCCACGCTTAGACCGATAATGACGACAATTATAATCGCATTGGCCAGATAAAGGGACATCTGTTCATTAAGGCCAAAGTCTGCGATCCATTCTTTCAATAAATCCATACATACCTCCTCTTGATGTGTTAGATCACATTATACACTTCATTCCGCATGTACGAAAAGCCCCTGCTAGGCAAGTGCACCCCAGCCGTATCCATGATTCTCAGGATGAATATTCGTGTTCGGGGCACTTTATTAAAAAGTACATGAATGGAGTGATTGGCATGGCTAGAAGAAGGAGCAGAAAATACGCAGTGCCCGGAGTTGAGCAAGGGATGCAGACATTCAAAGCGAATGTGATGAAAAACGAAGGGTATGCCGTAAATCCCAGTCGTCCGGATGATGTGAAATACGAAGTGGCGAAAGAGATAGGCGTACCTTTGCAGGAAGGCAACAATGGCGAGTTGTCTACGGAGTCGGTCGGCCATGTTGGCGGCAAAATAGGCGGGCCGATGGTTCGCGAGCTCATTCGACTGGCTCAGGAAGAGCTGACGAAGCGCGAGTAGAGACGTAACTGCTTCGTTTCCTGGTGGATGAGCTACTTTTGGGGTGGACGAGGGCGGACGTGGTACTCTTGGCGGGGCTATGTGAGCATTTTGAGCGATAGCGCATACTTTTAGGCCCGTTTCCGGGGCTATGTGAGCATAATGAGCGATAGAGCACACTTGGGGGGTGCCGAACGAGACGGCTGGAAAAGAGTAGACATGTCACTCTTTCCCAGCCGTCTCTACTCCATATACCTGCTTCAAAGCCAGAGCCGCCAGCCGCTCCCCTACCGGACGCTTGTTCCGTGGATGAAGATTGTCCACCTCGCCCAAGTCCCTCGTCGCAATCATCCCGGTATTCGGCACAAGCTCCAACGTGCGGTTCTGCGCCGTACGTACAAGCTCCCATTCGTCCAGTCCATCAACGTAATCCGGCAGCTCAACGTAGAGAAATGGGAATGCTTCGCCTCCCCAGCCGCTGCGCCAAGCCTGGATCAATGCCGGGAACAAAGCGCCGTATCGCCGCCCCTTTTGTTCAAGCGCATCGCTCTCCCCCTGGTACCAGATGACGCCGCACATCGCATACGGCTGTATGGGAGATACCATCCCGTTATATAAGCCGAACGGGCGGCGAAGATCAGCTTGTCCCAGACGCTCTCCTTCCTCCGCGAAGTCTTCCCCATACATCGCTATAGCCGGGTCGCTGCAAGCCGCGCTTCGCGGAATCCAGCACGAAGCCTTCGTACCCGAGCGCGATACCTGAACAATTCCAACCGGTATGTTCAAACGCCGCTTCAGCGCACAAGCGAAAAAAACCGGCACTGCCGCCAACGGCAGCATGCGCTCCCGCGATACTTCGCGCCATTGTCCGTCCCGCACATCGTCCGCGGGTTCATCGGCAGCATATTCCTCCGCCTTGAACAGACGAATGACCGAGAGAGCGCCTTCGAAATCGTCCTCGTTGAACGAATCCGCCATCCACGCCGTCTCTTCTCCATAGATTTCCCCGAACGAATACCCCATATTAGATTGGCCGCCGGCAATCCACACTTCACCGATCATGATGTCACTTATCGCGAACTTGCTGTCTCCGCAGGAAATGGTCATCCCATACGGACCTCCAGCCGGAGCGGGGTCCAGTTCTATTCTCCATCTGCCGGACACAGCATTCACTGTCTTCCGCCGTCCCATGAATTCGACCGAGACCTCTTCGCCGTCACGCGCGTTCCCCCAGACCGGTATGGGCTTGTGCCGCTGAAGTACCATATGGTCGGCGAATATTTTTGGTAATACGAGCTTTTCATTCTGCATCATCGCATATCCAACTTCCTCTCATATAATAGGTTGAAGAGGGTTGAAAAGGGCGGTAGCAGTGAATCGTCATTGTCATAGCTTAATAGACAAGCTCCCGGAAGCGGCTTACTCGATGCAAGGATATGATGTTGCCGTTATGCGCGCATGGCGCGTTCCCATCGCCGGACCGGCTCAATATTAGCAGGTCGTCTCCCGCTATGACCATGCTGGCGTAGTGGCGAGCTTCCGTATCAGAATCCGTCTTGGCGACGAGCCCCGCGAAGCACCAATCGAAGCCGTTGCGCGAGAAGTGCAGCTGCAACCGGTTCCGCTCATTGTTCGGCAGATTGAATCGGCCGGAAGGCAGACGCTCCGCATGCGTCATGCTGTCGGTGGCCTGCGTGCTGAGCAGCCAGTACAGACGGGTCGGCTCATCGTACAGGATATGAAATTTCATCTGGCCGCCCGGACAAGGCACATAGGCAATCTTCCTGCCCGACGGCGCCTTCTCCAGCATCGTCAGGATGCTGCCGTCCGACTGCTCCACCGCCTTGGCAACGGCAGCGAATCCCGTTCCGCCCGTATGGGCCCGCATCCACAGATGAAAGGTGGCGCCCGACGGGTCATGCAAGTAATGGTTCTCGTCGACGAACTGCACGACATTCGTCTCGAGCCATCCCATGCGGTAGCAGACCCTCCCAGGAGCCACTTCGTTCGCACCACCCGCTTCAACCGGATAGAACGGGACGCCGAAGTAGTCCAGCTCCTCCTCCGGTATCGCCTGCTGGAATATTAGCTCCGAAGCGAACGTCCAGTTCTCCCTGCGGGACAGATCGCTGTCAGCCTTGCCGCGCAGCAGCACCGGCGCGATGACGCTGACCGGCCAGCCTTGGACGTCAGGCTTCGTAATATGCTCCATGACCAAGTATACGTTTCCTTTCGCGTAATGCACATTGGCCGGAGCTTGATGCCACACCTCTCCTTCCGTCAATACGGTGGGATCGCTCCAGCTGTCGCCGTTGTCGTCGGAGTACATAATGGTCAGGTCGTTGCAATGTCCGATGACGTAGACGCGGTTGCCGGCGGCGAACGGGCGGGCATGCATGAAGGGGAAGTCGGCGCGGTGCGTCCATGTCCGCCCATCGTCGTCGGACGTGAATACTTTGCCGTACCATAACGCTCCCCCTTCAATTACGCGCTTCGGTCCAGGCATCGCATGCATGCCCGGACCGCTTATATCCAGCGTTGCGATCAGCCGACCGCCCGGAAGCGCCGCAATCCCCGGGCTGTACGCATAGACGGCCGCCGGATCGGGAGACTCGTATACCTTCACATAGTCGGGAGCAAGCTCTTTCACTTTATACGGGTGCATTATTCACTCAACATCCTCTCTCCTAGCATGATTACCGACAGAACAGCCGACAAGCCTCCCCCGCAGCCTGTCGGCTTGGGGAGGCTTCTCGCGCTATCACTCGCTAGTCACTCGCTATAGACCTCAATCTCATTCACGCGAATATAATCCGGTTGCACTGCGGGTCCGCTTGTGCCGAGGATTCGCAGCTTCGAGCCGGTGACAGCAGGGAACGTATGAGTGCGATGATCGAACGTATTGCCGACGATCGCAGGCAGGCAATCAACCCAGGCCGAGCCGTTCCAATATTGTATGACGTAGTCCTTAATCGCATAACTTGTCGTTGTGTACAACTCCACTCTGCTGAACGTCTGCTCCGAGCCGAAGTCCAGCTGTATCCATTCCGGCAGCGCAGTGCCGTCGGTCGCCCAGCCGCTCCAATCCGTCGTCGCAGCGCCGTCATTCACCTTATCGGCGGAATAACCGTTGGCCGTATCCGTATTGGATGCGGAAGCCGTCGCCTCCCTCGCTAAATTGACGATGGATGCCGTATTCAGCTTCACCTGGCTAAGCTGCGGGCTGTACGTAAGTGTTCCTCCAGCGGGGAACTCCACCTTGACGAACTGCGTGCCGACCGGCAGCTTGCTGAGCGTGTACGTACGCTTCGTCCATGCGCCTTCGTTAATCGGAGAATCCGTATAATGCCAGCCCTGCTGCAGCTCCCAGGTGACGCCGTCCGGCGCCGTATAGATCGAGAAGTTGGCGATGCCCGGCTCATTATCCGTCGCATATAGAGCTGACAACTGGATATCGGTCGCTTCGCTGCGATAGACGACGTACTCCCGTTCTGCGTTCGTATTGTTCCTGGTCGCACGGCTGGAATCACCGAGCGCAGCGCCGTGCGCCGTATCGAAGTACAGACCCGCGCTATGCGAGCTAACCTTCGACCAATCGTTCAGTTCATCGATGACCGTAGCTGAATGCCAAGGCACATCGGATAGCTGCACCTTGCCCAGCTGCGGGCTATACGATACCGCCCCGCCGGTCGGGAACTTGATCTTCACATAGTTCGTGCCGGCCGGAAGCTGTGTCAATGTATACTCGCGCTTGGTCCAATAACCGCCGTTAATCGGGGAATCCGCATAACTCCAGCCGTCATGAGGCGACCAGGTCGTACCGTCCGCCGACGTATAGAATTGGAAATTGTCGATGACCGGATCGGTATCCGTGGCGAACAATCCCGTCAGCTTCGCGCGTGTCACACCATTCAACCAATACACGACCGATTGGGCCGCCATGCTTGTACTCTTCCGCATCACGCGGCTCGCATCGCCGAGCGCGGCAGCGTTCGACTTGTCGATCGCCAGACCAGTGCTGTACGAGCTCATCATGCTCCAATCGTTCAATTCATCCGTCATCGTCGTCCCGACACTCCTGGCGTTCGTGATCTCATAGAAGACGACGCCATGATGCTCCAGTGTTGGAGTCAGCGTAAGCATGTTGCCCGTCACGGTAGCCGTCGTCGTCACCGGCGTCAGCTCGGCCAGCGCCTGATAAGCCGCTTCACGGGAATACCAGTAATCCCGGTCCGCTTGCTGCTTCAAGCTGCGTGGCACCTCCATCGTATATTTCGACCAGGAATAGGAAGCGTCCGTCAACCCGCGGTTCGCCTTGTCGCTCCACCACGTCGGCCAGAAGTTGCCGTGCGTATCATCTACCACCCACTTCTTAACGGTGACGGTATTGCCGCTTACAGGCTCAATATTGCGGATCGTAATAGCGGGCGTCTCCCCCGTTACGCTGTTCATATCGTTATTGTGGTTATAGGCCATGACATGAACGGTGTCGGTTGCTTCGTCGTATCCTGCAATGCCATCCACTTCGTTAGATGGATCGCTGGATGTCCCTGAGAGCGTGCCATACAGCCGCTTGTCGCCAACCATCCGGTAACCCAGATTGGCGATATGCGTGCTTACGGCGGGAACGCCGCCCCACAAGCCTTCCGTACTCAGTCCCCAAGAGGAGAACCAATCGATATTCCAGTCGAGCATCGTCTGGAAATGCTTGGCGTCTGAGGAGGCTTGAAAGGAATGAGCCACAATCCGTGAATACAACGCTTTGGAATCCGCTCCGGAATTGATGCGTCCTTCGTCAATCCCGTACTTCAGGTTCGTCAAGCCGTTCGCCACGGCCCGATTGCGCAGCGTGGCGATCGTATCGATCAGGCTCTTCCCGCCAGGCATCGTGATGCCTGGCTTCAGATCATAGAAGGATGCGGTCAGGAAATCGATCTGCGTGCCGTTGCCTCCTGTCTTGTAGTTGGTTCCGTTCGGCCCCACTCCAGCGACATGGTCGATGAAGGAGAGCTCGTCCCACAAGCCTTCCGTGACCGTCATGCTGTGCGCGCCTACGGTCAAGTTGGCGGCTCCGATTGCCTCCTCCAATGCTGCGACGGTATAATCGTAGGTTTTGAAGAAAGCGATCGCCGTCGATTCAGCGCTCACGTCGTCATCGAACCATTCCGGATTCTCGTATTCAGTGAACACGCCCCATGTCCAATTCTTCACTTCGTTCAGGCCGAATTCGGCAATAAGCGCATCCGCAAGCGCCTTTATATAATTGTAGTACGCATCGTAGTCGCTAGGAGGTCTCAGATTGGTCTCCATGACGCCTACTTCCGGATTATCCGAATATTTAATGGGAATGTTGCCCGTCTTAATATGCGGCTTCAGCCCTTGGTCGACGACGTGATGAAGCGCGCCGATCAGCCGTGAGAAGTCGTAGTCTGTCTTATTCGACACGTCGGATGGGTCGACGAACAGATCACGGTTCGTATAGCAGCCCGGGAAGCCAATGTAGCAGCCGCCGGTCGCCGTCATGAACTGCACGTTCTCCACGAAGGGATAATTCGTCGCGAAGTAATTGGAAGGTTGGCCGTCAGCCTTCGTCGTCCAGTCGATCTCATAGTCCCAAGCGTTGATATCGGAGAACTTGTTCTCAATCAATTGCCCCTGAGCCGACAGATCGAACGACAACATGGGTCCTCCGTCGGCGTAAGCTTTGTCTTGCGGGGAAACTGCCATAAGCGTCGAACCGGATACAACGAGCGCGCAACACAAGGTGGTTAGCGATTTTCTCATTTTCCTTTTCCCCTTTCGATTAGAATGATTCCATTATTTCTGCTGAAGCAAGTCGAAGATTGGCGCAAGCTCTTGTTGCTGCTCCTTGGCCTTGGCATGCCAGTAAGCGAAAATCTCGTCGATCTTGAAGTCGTCCAGTCCCTGAATGAACTCGTCCTGCATCTTGGCGAATTCAGCATCGTCCTTCGCAAGCACCAGCTTGAATATGTTCTTGAACGTGTAGCCCTGCAAGTTCGTGCCTTGCGTCTTCAGATCGTCCGGAAGCTCTCCCAGCCGGTAAAGCGCATTCTCCTGGTACACCTTCACCTTGGAGGAGTACAGATTGAACAGGCTGTCGGCGTTATAGTGCTCAAGCATGTCCTGATGAACCGGCTTCAATTGACGGCTGACCGCCTTATCCGACCATTCATACAGATTAACTGGTACGCCCGTCTCGGGGTCCACGACGCCCGCGCCGAATCCCACGAAGTGGTGATACATCAGCGCGCCCGTCCGCTTGTTGAACGCCAGATCGCTCGCGCTCTGCTGCAGGTATTCGTCCGTCGGCACCGGCTTGCCTTGCTCCATCGTCCAGTTCTCGCCCTCCAGTCCGTTCCAGACCGTACGCGCATTCTCGTAGGAGGACAGCCAGTTCAGCAGCTCCATCGCCTTCTCCGGATGCTTGGCATTCTTGGAGATAGCAAATGTCCGACCGCCGGGAGCCAGATTGTTGATGAGCATGAATCCGTCCGTATTCATCGGAGGCAGCGCCACCATTCCCTTATCCGGCATGTCGGCCTTCTCGAAGTTGTTGTTGATGTCCGTCACAAGCCAGCCCGGCACATTATACAGATAGCGGCCAGACTTCACCTTCTCTTCATACTTGTCCGACTTCTGCGTGAACGACTCCGGATCGAGAATACCCATCTGGTTCGCCTTATTGTAGAATTTCACAGTGCGCCAGAACATGCCATCCTTGTCCTTCAAGTCGTTGTTCGGCGAGATTTCGTTCGTCGCGATATCGTAGTATACCGTTCGGTCGCTCGTCAGATAACCTTTGCCCTCCGTGAACGTCAAGGTATAGGTGATCGGCCAGTCTCCCCAGCCTTGACCGTCCGCGAACCAGCCGCCAATCGCGTATACCTTCTGTCCGTCTTTGTTCGTCGGCTCCAGCTTCTGCATCTCGGCCAATACGTTCAACAGGTCGGTATCGAAATTCTCAAGCTTCGGATAGCCCAGCTGCTTGTACAGATCCCAGCGGATGAAGTTGGCTCCCAGCGGCTGGGTGCCCCCCGTCGTCGCCCCTCTCAGCATGCCGATCGTATACAGCTTGCCGTCCGGGCTGACCGTTTTCTTCTGCAGCTCAATCATGGCCTGACCGCTTGGATCGGATGTGAAGTTGTCGCCGTATTCAGCAAGCAAGTCGTCCAGCTCCAGAATTTGCCCCGCCTTCACCATCATCGGAATTTGCTTGCTGGGGTCCGGTACCCAGAACAGATCCGGCAGATCGTTGCTCGCGATCATCGTGTTCAGCTTCTCGCCGAAGTCCGCCCCGACAGCGGTCATGTCCATCTTGATGCCCAGTTCCTTCTCGATCTGCTTCGCGACCGGATTCTGCATCACCCCATTCGGTTCCGCTGCAGCAATACTTGCTGCGATCTTGAGTGTAACGGTCTCCTTCTTCTCTTCTCCAGTCTCGTTCGTACCGGTAGCCGGAGTCGCATTGCCCCCGTTTCCATTGGAGCAACCTACTACCGCTGTCAATGCCAGCATAACGGCTAATCCCGCTATCAACTTCTTCTTCATGCTCAATACCCCTCTCTCTTGTCGATAATTTTAAGTTATATGAGAAAACCCCTCCCAGAGGCAACTCAACGATGCATGGCCGCGTTCAAAGCATGCGCTCAACTCGGCATTTCCTTTCCTCAGCCTTTCACGGCTCCCAGCATGATGCCCTTGACGAAATACTTCTGCATGAACGGATACACGAGCATAATCGGAATGACCGTGATGACCGTCATCGCGTACCTGATCGACATCGGCGTCACCCTGCCGCTGCTCGCCAGCGCCGCCCCTTGCGTCGTGCCGGAAGCGCTCGTCCGCATGATGTCGGCCATATTCGACTTCAGGTTCGTGTACAGCAAGTACTGCAGCGTATTCAGATTGCTGTCGGTGACCAGATAGAAGTTGTCGGCCCACGAATTCCACTGCCCTACGGCGGTGAATACGGCGATGCAGGCGATAATGGGAAGCGACAGCGGGAATATAATCTTCACGAAAATCGTCCAGACGCCGGCCCCGTCGATCTGCGCCGATTCCTCCAGAGAAGCCGGCAGCGATTCGATATACGTCTTCACCAATATAATAAAGAAGGCGGATACCGCTCCGGGCAGTACGTACAACAGGAAGTTGTTCTTCAGATGCAGCGTCTTCATCAGCATGTACCACGGGATCAGACCCGAGTTGAAAAACATCGTTATAATAATCAAGCGGTAAATACCGCTGCGGAACAACAGCTCCTTCTTCGTCACCATGTACCCAAGAAACGCGCTGCAGAACACGGTAATAATCGTACCGACGACCGTTCGCGCCACAGAGATGAAGACACTCTGGAAGATGCTCGGAATCTGCAGCAGCTGCTCGTATGAGGAGAACGTAATTCCTCGCGGCCAGAAGTAGACGCCTTTGGCGCTCTCGGCCGGGTCGCTGAACGAATTGACGATAATATAATAGAACGGATACGCGCACAGGAATGCGCATACGAGCAGCGTTCCCGAATTGAGAAATGAATACAGATGTTCCTTCCACTTATTGACCATGTCGCTTGTCGATCCCCTTCCGCTCAAATGATGCTCTCCTTCCGTACCACCTTCGACAGCCAATTGGCAGACAGCAGCAGAATAATGCTGACGATAGACTTGAATATGCCGATCGCGGTCGAGAAGGCGTATTCGGCACGCGCGATGCCCAGACTGTAGATGTACGTATCGAGCACTTCCAGCTTGTCGATGTTAAGCGGATTCTGGAATACGTAATACTGCTCGAATCCGTTGCTCAGCATGCCCGAGATGGACAGGAGGAGCAGGACGAAGTAGGTCGGCATCAGACTGGGAACGGTAATGTACAAGATCTTCTGGAACCGTCCGGCGCCGTCGATATCGGCTGCATGATACAATTCCGGGTCGATGCTTGCGATGGCAGCCAAGTAGATGATTGCTCCCCATCCCGTTCCTTTCCAGGTGGACACCATCAGTTGGAAGAACCAGGCGTATCCGTCGCTGCCGAGAATATTGGTGCCTGTCTCGATGACCCCCATCCCCAGCAGCAGCTTGTTGACAACCCCGTCCTCTAGTGAGAAGAACGTGAAGAAGATGGCATACACAAGCACCCAGGATATAAAGTGAGGGATCGCGGTAACCGTCTGCACCCACTTGGATACGATGCGGCTTCGCATCTCCGCCAGCATAATCGCGAATATAATCGGCAGCGGAGAGGTCAGAATGCTTAGGAAGCTCATGACGAGCGTATTCCGCATGACGATGCCGAAGTCGTTGCCCCCTTCCGTAAGAAGCTTGAAATACTTGAGGCCGACGAACTCCTGCTCCAGCAGAGGCACGCCGGGCGCATAATCGACGAAGGCGTACGACCATCCGAACAACGGCAAGTAGTTGAAGACGAAGACCAGAACGATAAACGGCAAGACCAGCAATAGCATGTTGACTCGATTTTTCATGTTCATCAGCGGTGCTCCTTTCTATGTCTCACATTATAGGAGTGTTCGGATAACGCTTACAATTGTAAAGATTTCAGTTCCTTTATAAAAACTATAGGACGCTCCGGAAAAGAGCAGGAATGCGAGCTTGCTTGTCAAACTTCTACATCATGGCGATTCCAATTTCTATCAAGAACGGATGGTGGCAAAAACGGTGCGCTCCTTGTTCAACAAATACATACAAAACCGTTTCTTCAACAAACTGCTACTCATGTATTCCGTCATTATTATTGTGACGGTCGGCATTCTTATTGCCATCATTGTGAACAGCATAACCGGCTTGCTCCGGGAGCAGGCGATTACGTACAACAATCAGGTGCTGCAGCTTGTAAGCGATCACTTCCACGACCAGAACAAATATTTGAAGAAGATGATGACTGACCTCTATCTCAAAAACGGCTTCGTCAAAACAGAGACGCTGTACGAGGCATTCCATGCGCTTAGCACGGACGGGACTACTTCGTCCTCCTCCTCCGGAAGCATGGACGAGCAGCGCGAAAGGGCGGCTTATCTTAATCGCTATATGATGAACACCGCCCTTCCGTACGATCCCGACATTCTGGAGATGGTCATGTCGAACCGTGCGTTCGACTACGAACTGAACACCACCCGGTATGCGTCAGGCGTCAGACTGGACAATTACTTCGAACAAATTCGCCATCTTCTGAAAACCAACGTTCCTTCGAACATTAACGAGAGTAAGACGTACTTTCTGCCCGCTTTCTCGGCATCGAATAACAACAGCACTATGAATTTATACGGCATATACGACTACATTCGGCATGCGGACGACCCGTCCGACTATGCGGGCTACATGTTCTTGACGTACGATACGGAATCGTTCCGGCGCGCATACGAGACCTACCGAAAATACTTGATCGGCACCCTGCTCGTCTTGACGCCTGACGGCGGTGTCATCTATGATTCCTCCGGAACCTATTACGCAGCGCCGTTCCCCTATTGGGAGCAAGTACAGCAATCGTCGGACAAGGCGGTCATCGATCATAAGCGTTCCATTGTCAACGTCAGCAAGGATGACGATTACGGCTTCATTACCGTCGGCATCATACCGCTGGACGAGCTGCACGAGGGCATTAACCGCATTACCCGGATGGTACTCACAGCCGCTTCGATCTGTCTCCTGGTTACGATTCTGCTGTCGGTGCTGAGCACGAACCGCTTCTCGAAGCGGCTGAAGGATGTGCAGCGACGCATTAAGGAGATTCAGAGCGGCAATCTCGCCATCCAGCCGGTGACGGGCCACAATGACGAAGTTGCGCTCATCGCACGGAATCTGAATCTGATGAGCAAGCGGCTGGATGAATATATCAAGCGCGAGTTCGTGCTGGAGCTGCGCCGCAAGGATTCCGAGCTGAAGCAGAAGACGTCCGAGCTGTACGCCTTGCAGTCCCAGATCAATCCTCACTTCCTGTACAACACGCTGGAAGCGATTCGAATGAAAGCGCTTAGCTCGCGAGATACCGAGACCGGCCAAATGATTAAAATACTGGCCAAGCTGTTCCGAAGCAGCATTAAGGACGAAATGATGATTACGATCCGCGAGGAAATGAATTATTGCCAGTCGCTGCTGGAGCTGTATTATATCCGGTTCCAAGGGCGGCTCCACATCGTCTTCGACGTGGAGGAAGCGATACTGAATTACGCCGTCTTCCGGCATATACTGCAGCCGATCATCGAGAATTCGATCGCCCACGGCAACGACCTGAGCAAGGACAGCAACGTCATCACCGTCAAAGGCCGCAAATGGGATGCATACATCGTCATCACCGTCTCGGATAACGGACAAGGCATGGACGAGGAGCGGCTAGCTGCCGTAACGGAGCAATTGAAGCAGCCTCATGCCTATGGCTCCGCCAGCAGCATCGGCCTGCTCAACGTCGCATCGCGCATCAAGCTGCTGTTCGGGGAGGATTGCGGGCTCGCCATTGCGAGCCGAAGAGGAATCGGGACCGAGGTTACGGTAACGATCAAGGCTTTATCGAAGGAGGAGATCAAGGACTATGTACAAAATACTGATCGTGGATGATGAGCCTCTTATACTGGAAGGTCTGCAATATGTCATCGATTGGGAAGAGCATGGCGCCGAGATTGTCGCAAGAGCCAGCAACGGCGAGGAGGCTCTCACTCTCTTGGAGCAGCAGACGATCCATATCGTCATCACCGATATCAAGATGCCGGTAATGGACGGCTTGCAATTGATCGAACGGGCCAAGAGCCATGACATGAAGCTCAAGTTCATCGTGCTGAGCGGCTATGACGAATTCGAGCTGGTCAAGAAAGCGGTCTTGCATGGCGTCGAGAACTATCTGCTCAAGCCTCTTGAAGAAGATGAATTATCAAGCACACTGTTGAACACGATTGACAAGCTGGAGCATGAACTGCATCTGTCCATTCAGAACAGACAGAACTACAGCATCGTGAAAGAGAACATTCTGTACCGCTGGGTGAGCGGGCATATCGGGAACGACGAGCTGCAGAGCCGCGCCGAATTCCTCCATATCGACCTCGGCTGCGACTGCTATATGGCGGGCCATGTCCATATCGCTCCGCGGCAAGTCGCTTCTCCGGCGCCGACCGAAGCTGCGGATGGAACGCCCAAGCGAGGTCCGCTCTCGTTCGCCGTTCTGAACGTGTGTGCGGAGACGATCGGGGGATACGGCAATTGCATGCTGTTCAGCAGCTTGAACGGCGATCCTATTCTGCTGTTCTCCTGGAGCGGCCATGACGCGCTGGAGCGGAAGCGGCTGGAGGAGCTGCTTGAGGCATGCGTCATGAACGTAAAGACCTATCTCAAGCTCGATATTGCCGTCTCGCTCGGCGCTACTGTACATGACTACCAATCCGTACATCTGAGCTATCGCGAGGCTTGCCGGACGCAAGAGCGCGTGCTGCCGCAGGCTGTGGCGGACGGGAACGTCCACCCTATGATGGCCAGAATCATCAAGTATATCGACGAGCATTATGAGGAGGAGATGTCGCTGAAAACGCTGTCCCATCAGTTCCACTTCAACGCCGCGTATCTGGGGCAATTGTTCAAGAAGACGACGGGCGAGATGTTCTCCGCTTACTTGAACCGCGTGCGCATCGAGAACGCCAAGCGGCTGCTCGCCGATACGCAGATGAAGGCGGGCGATATCGCCCTGAAGGTCGGATTCAGCAACGTCCAGTATTTCTCGAACGTGTTCCATAAATTGACAGGGATCTATCCCACCGATTACAAAAAATGGGCCGGCACAGCCGACGGCGCCGTTACGACTGGCTGGAACGAGGGCATTCGCGGTACAATGTGAGGAGGAATGTTAAAAGATAGCTATAGTAAGGAGAGACACAGATGGTACTGGAACAACGCACGATCGATCACATTCGCAGCTTATCCTTACATTCGGAGCATGAAGGCAAGCTGTCTTCGGAAGCCTTGCAATGCATTATGGAACGCGGCTGGTTCAAGGTGTTCGTGCCGAAGGAGTTCGGCGGAGCCATGTTGTCCCTGCCGGAAGCGCTTCGTCTCTATCAGTATGCGTCGTGGGTGGATGGCAGCTTCGGATGGCTGACCACGATCGGCGCAGGAGGCGGATACTTCGCCGCCTTCATGCAATCGGAAACGGCGGAACAGGTATTCGCTTCTCCGGAGGCGGTCATCGCGGGCAGCGGCGCTCCGACCGGCACGGCCGTTCGCACCGACGGCGGTTATATCGTCAACGGCAAGTGGAGCTTCTGCAGCGGAGCTGATCATGCAACGACGTTCACGGCTAATTGCATCATCGATCATGGGGACAACAGCGAACCCGCCACCAATCCGGCCATTCGCGCATTCGCCTTCTTCCCCCATCAGGTGGAGATTGACCGGGATTGGAGAGCGTTCGGGTTGAAAGCAACGGGCAGCCACTCCATCGTCGTGCGCAATGCATTCGTCCCGGAGGCAAGAACGTTCAGCTTCCTGGAGCAGCTCGCCTATCACGACGAAGCCCTCTTCAACTACCCGTTCTTGCCGTTCGCGCAAGCGACATTCTGCGCCGTCGCCATCGGTATCGCCAGTCACCTGCTGGATGAAGCCAGGTCGCTGGCAGAGAGGAAGCAAGAGACATGGCAAGCGTCGAAGGCGGGACGATACGAATACGTGATGCGCCTGATCGGACAAGCGGAGGATCGGTTGAATAGCGAGACGGCGGCCTTCTATGACACGATGGAACGCTCATGGAGCGATCATGTGCAAGGACAGCCGATTACAGATGAAGAGCTGGCCGAAGTCGGCCAGTGCTGCAAGCGAACCGCCAGAGCGGCACTGGCGTGCGGAGAGATGCTCATTCCGAAGATGGGAATAGCGGCCGTCATGGAGAATGAACCGCTCAATCAGACTTGGCGCGATCTGCAAGTGGCATGCCAGCATAGCGTGCTCGTCTCATTCGAAGAGGAATAGTACAAAGCGTATGACGCGATGAAAATGAGAAAACCTCTATCGAGGCCTTTCGAAGATGAGCGACCGCGTTTAAAGGTAGTTCCACACGCCCCCTTTTCGGCATTCTAGTGTAGGATTCATACACTCATATGGCTCGTACGCCCCTTTTCGGCGCTCCAGTGTAGGATTCATACACTCATATGGCTCGTACGCTCCTTTGCGGCACTCTAGTGTAGGATTCATACACTCATATGGCTCGTACGCTCCTTTGCGGCACTCTAGTGTAGGATTCATACACTCATATGGCTCGTACGCCCCTTTTCGGCGCTCCAGTGTAGGATTCATACACTCATATGGCTCGTACGCCCCTTTTCGGCGCTCCAGTGTAGGATTCATACACTCATATGGCTCGTACGCCCCTTTTCGGCACTCTAGTGTAGGATTCATACACTCATATGGCTCGTACGCCCCTTTTCGGCACTCTAGTGTAGGATTCATACACTCATATGGCTCGTACGCCCCTTTTCGGCGCTCCAGTGTAGGATTCATACACTCATATGGCTCGTACGCCCCTTTTCGGCGCTCCAGTGTAGGATTCATACACTCATATGGCTCGTACGCCCCTTTTCGGCGCTCTAGTGTAGGATTCATTCATGCACTCATATGATTCGCACAAGTCTATCCACATGCTTAGAGTATTGAACTCGAATTTATAAACTCTCTATCATAAAATCCCTACAAAGTGGGGCTCCGCTTCAAAGCTTACTGGGGTACTTTGCGGGGATGCGGGGACCCCGGAACTTATAATTTCTAAATATGTAAGAAAGGGCGCTATCAGATGTTGAAAGCGCCCTTTCTTTCCAAACTTCCATACTTATAATCATCCCCTAACCCGCTCCTTCACCAGAAACATCAGCCCTCCCCACTTCAACCGAGGCGATAGCATCGGGAAGTAGCGGGAGTATTCACTGAATCCAATAAATCGGAATCATCATAATGGAAGTGACAATTCCGGCAAACGCCATGGAAAAGCCGCTGACGCTACCTTGCAGCTCCGAATCGGCCATAAGGCGGGCCGTACCGATGCCATGGGAGCCCGTTCCGACGGCGGCGCCGATCGGAATATCGCTCTTGATGCCGCATAATCGCAGGAAGGCAGGGCCGGCCAGACTGCCGAACAGCCCTGTCAGCACCGAGAAGGCTGCCGCCAGCTCCGGAATGCCGCCAAGCCTGCTCGCAATCTCGATCGAGAACGGCGCCGATGAAGACTTGGCGATCGCGGAGTAGACGATATCCGCCGATGCACCAGCAGACGCAAGCAGATAGGCCGTGGCCGCCGCAGACAGAACAGAACCGACCGTAATGCCGGTCAGAACAGCCCCCAGCTTGCTGCGGATAACGGGAGCGTGCTTGTATAATGGCACGGCCAACGCCACCGTAGCGGGACCCAGCCCCCAGCTAATCCAGTCTCCCCCTATTTTGTAGGCTTCGCTGTCTATACCGCTAAGCAATAGGATGAGCATAATGGCGCCGGAGGCATACATAAGCGGATGAATAAAGCGCCATTTCCATCTCCCCTTCAACCAAACAAACGCTGTATAACAGAGCAAAGTAAGAAGGAGGCCTAATGCGGGACTATGCAGAATGTGATTCAGAGACATCCTTCTCGCTCCCCTTCCTGTGCCACAACTTCACGACCAATCCCGTAGCCAGCATCGTCATTAAAGTGCTGACGACTATGCTTGCGGCAATGGATAACCAGTATGATTGAAGACGATCCGCGAACGCAATCGTGCCGACAATAGCAGGGATAAAAAAGAAACCCATATGCTTCATCAGAAACTGCGAGCTGCTCTCCACCCATTCCAGCTTGATGACCTTCGTGAACAACGCCGTTGCAAGCAACGCCATGCCGATGACGTTGGCCGGCAACGGGATGTGCAGCCACCTCTCCAGCGCGATGCCCGCCAAATGAAATAAAATAAAAATAATGAATCCTAGCATATCGCAATCCCTGCTTTCCTCCCGAGCTTATGGGATTATTATAAGCGAAAGGGGGGCCGGCAGAAAGCTGCCGACAATATTCATCACAGGAGTGCTTCCTGCAAGTTCCTATGCAGTGTTGCTAAAAGAATGACTGCTATGCTAGTATTGCAACCAATGGACTGACCTTTTTCTCTCATATTCAATTATTCTACCAATCCATAAATCCACAAGACAACATAGGCGGTGAAAAAGTATGCTCAAGGTAGACCGTAATGACGATCGTCCCATCTGGCAGCAGCTTCTGGATCAAGCGATCCATCATATTACGACCGGAAATTGGCCGCCGGGCGAATTGCTGCTTCCGTCTCGTGAGCTCGCTTTACTAATTGGCGTCTCGCGTTCTACCATACAGGTTGTTTACGAAGAGTTATTCAGCCGTGGATATACGGTAACTTCACGTCGGGGCGGGACAAGGGTTAATCACGTCATCTGTGCGGCACCTTCATCCGAGATTGAGCACTTGAAAGGACCCGCTCTCCCCCATGTGCCCTTGCTGAATGCTTCCGTTGGTCATTTGCACAGTTGGTTCGGCAATAAGGAAGAGGGGACGCCGGAAATAGACTTCAGTCCTCACGAGCCTTATTTGGATGAACAATTTCAGCAAAAATGGAGGCATTCCTTCTTCCAGGCTTCAACAGGCGCCGATTTGACTCATTGGGCATACGGCGATGCCATGGGTTTTCTGCCGCTTCGGGAACAAATTCAGCGATACTTGTCACTTGAACGAGGCGTTCATGTGCACGTCGATCAAATTCTGTTGACATCCGGCGCACAGCACAGCATCGATCTGATCGCCCAAGCCCTCTTGCAGGAAGGCGACACCGTCACAGTTGAAGATCCTGGATTCCCTGCTGCGTGGATGGCGATGAGCTATCGGAAGATGCAAGTTTCGTCGGCTCCAGTCGATGCATTCGGCCTTTGCGTTGACCGCATTCACCCGCTATCCAGGCTTGTGTATGTCACACCATCCCATCAGTGTGCAACAGGTGTGATCATGTCGGAACCACGTCGGCAACAATTGTTGCACCTGGCTGCACAATCTCAATTTTGGATTGTAGAGGATGATTACGACAGCGAATTCCGGTACCGCGGAGCTCCTCTTCCTACCTTGTTCAGCCAGCGGCCTCAGAATACGTTGTATATGATGAGCTTTTCCAAGATGATCGCACCCGGCATTCGGTTATCAGCCATCATCGGCTCGCATGAGGCGATTCATCGGCTTGCACGGGTTCAGGAATTGACCTATCGTCATCTCCCGATTATGGAACAATTAACGCTGGCACATTTTATTGAACATGGCCATTTTATGCGCCATATGAGGCGAGTGCGCAATGTCTATCGGCGCAGGCACGAAGCCATGACGAAGGCGATTACTGCAAGCGGTCTGAGTGAACGCTTTACATTAAGCGGTGTCGAGACCGGATTGCATATGCTTCTTGAGGCTGTTTCATCGTACGATGATAAAGCAGTGACTAAGACCGCCTTTGAACAAGGGATTCGCATCTATCCGCTCAGCAAATATGGTTTGGAAAGTGATCGAAAGGGATGGGTGCTGGGATTCGCTAAAGTAAATGAAGCCGCCATCGAGCAAGGCATTGAACGCTTGTCAAGGATACTAATGAAATAAGCGCCTTGTCTTGTCACCGAGCTTGATTCTCTCTCTTAATCGTTTCCGCGCATGTTTTCATTCCAGTAGTAGCTATCCGGCAAATACCGCTGCCCGAAAACGCTCGTCCCTACCCGGATGATCGTCGCTCCTTCTTCAATAGCTACTTTGAAATCACCGGACATCCCCATGGAGAGAACGTCCATTTCCACATGCGGAATATTCTTTTTTTTGATTTGCGCTTGAATATCTTTCAACAATCGAAAACAATGTCGCGTTTCTTCGTTTGTTGCATTGAGTTTGCCAATTGTCATCAAGCCTTTCATGTTTAATGTATCGAATTGGGACAATTGTTCTGCCAGCTCTATCGCTGTTTCCGGGGACGCACCAAATTTACTTTCCTCATAGGACGTGTTGATTTGCAACAGAATATCCATGGTCTTATTCTCTTTCATGAGATGATGATGCAATGCCTGTCCCAGTTTCAGACGATCCACCGAATGAATGAGTGTCACATATTTCACAACATCCTTCACTTTATTCGTTTGCAAATGTCCGATAAAATGCCATTCTGCCTGTTTATGCTGCTGCATGAGCGGAAATTTGTACCGTAGCTCTTGCGCTTTATTTTCACCGAATAAAGTCTCGCCCGCTTGCATAGCGCTGTGCAATTTTTCAAGCGGAACGGTTTTGGTGGCAAGTAGCAATTTCACATCTTCTATACGGCGACCAGAGTCGCGGCAAGCCAACTCCATCTCCCGCCTAACGGTTTGGAGGTTTTCCTCCACTAACTGCTCCATGGATGCTACCCTCTTTCAAATCAAAATTTAGTCAAACCAAACTATTAAGCTAGTATACCAACAGTTGGATTGGTCAAACACATCCAAAAATAAGATATTGAGCAGTCCATAAGAAAGACTCAATCGAGGCCTTTCGAAGATGAGTGTTCGCGTTCCAACTGAGGCTACATCCCTTGCAACCAGACAACTAGCTACTTTCCGTACTCCTACCGAGGTCACATCCTCCGCAGCCCACCACTCGCCCGCTTTCCTATCTCCAACTGAGGTCACACCGTCTACAGTTCACCATTCGCACACTTCACCCAAAATAAGTCGAGTTGAAAGACAACTACAATCCCAAAATTATATAAATTCTATTACCAAAAAAAAGACGCCTAGCGGCGTCCTTTGAAGATCATAATTTACTCTTTTTTGCTCGAACACCCCTTTTCGGCGCTTCAGGAATTCAATTCGAATTTTATAGGCTATTTATAATTGGTTTTTCTTATTCTTCTACAAGATTTAGTCGAACAAATGCATCGCCTTCGCCTTGGCTACCGCTTGCCCGCGCCGTTTCACACCCAGTTTACCGAATATGCGGGTCGCATGTGTCTTCACCGTTGATTCCGCAATGCCGAACCGTTCCGCAATATCGCGATTGGACAGCCCTTCCGCAAGCGCCGTCAGAATCTCCAGTTCTCGCCCGGTCAATGCCTCTACGAATGGCTGCTGTTCCCTCCGCTGCCCAGGCTGCCGTTCAATTGCCGCAGCCGCTTCGTCCGGCGCTTCCTCTGCCATTTGTTCAAGCAGCATGCCGTAAATAACTCGGGCTGCAATCAGCTCCAATATTTGTATATCCTGCTCTGTGAACACGCCCGGAATGCTGCCATTCTCCAAATAAAGCCATACGACTGACTGATCTCCAGGGATCGCAATCGGCATGCATAAGATGGACCTGGGACGCCGCATTTGAATATGTGCATCCTTCCAAAAATAACTTTGCAAAGCGTCGTCAAGCACGATCGCTTTGTTCGTCACCGCTGTGTGACG
Source organism: Paenibacillus chungangensis (assembly GCF_042675905.1). Lineage (NCBI taxonomy): Bacteria > Bacillati > Bacillota > Bacilli > Caryophanales > Paenibacillaceae > Paenibacillus > Paenibacillus chungangensis. The sequence goes on from NZ_JBHTJZ010000007.1 coordinate 43,884, forward strand.
AAGAACGCTGTCTGCGTATGGAAGCGCCGATGACCAATCCGTCTCCTGTTGCACGGTCATGTCCAATTGCGCTTCAAGATGAAACCTGTCTTCGGTGTTGCGCAATAAGAACGCCCGATCGGCGCCTGAATGCCGTAACGCCGCCTCCAACAAGCTCTCCTGCCAATTGCGCTTCTCCTGCTTGCCGATCGCATCGATAATCGGCCATATGGAATCGGCGTTACGCACTGGTAGGTCTCCGCCTGCCGATGTCTCCACTTCCTCCACAATATCGGGCACCTGCAACAGCGCATGCTCATACGTCGGCTTGCTCTCCAGCATATAATCGCCATATAGCTTGGACATTGGCCGCAGCAAGTCGGGATGCTGTTCTCGAATCTGAGTCGCTTTCAACGACATCCCCCATAGGGAATACGCGGCGCATGCATCCATCATCGCAATCATCGCACCGGAACGGCTAACCAGATCATGCTGATAACAAAGTGCCAATCGTTCGCACGCGATTCCCTCCATTAATCCATACTTCTCATCCCGCGCTTGCTTGATTGCCGCCGTATACTCGCGCAGAGCGTCCATCGGAGGGGCGGTTATTCGTTTCCACTCCGCCATCAGCAATAAATACGCAGCGGAGTTATACCCCAGGAATCCTTTCCAACCCTTCATCTTGTCCAATTGCGCGCGCAAACCTTTACAAATGCGTTTCTGTTCCGCTGCATTCCTCTCCGGATACAAGGAAACCAGCGTCAACATTTCATAGAAACGCTGCTTGCGAGTTCTAATCCAATCCGCCTTCAGTTCGGTTCTCCTGCCTCGTTCTGCCCAATATAACGCTTCCCGGTAGTGTCCGGACAAGAAAGCGGCCTCCAGCTTACAGCCGCAACTGTAGTTGTCCTCATCGTTCAACGCTGAATCTCGACGATTCGGCTCAGGAATGGCAATGAAATGACGAAGATTGGACTCATCCTGCAATGCCTGTGCATACCTTCTCGTGACTTCGACGAGTTGTAGCAACGTATCGCTCGTTACTCTTCTCATATGCGTGTCATAGAATTCCAACACATGCCATAAAGACTGTATATCCCCGCTGTAAGTGACGAGGAACGTAAGCATGGCCAGATTGGCGAAATCGTTGTCGTTTACTTCCAATCCGCGCCGCAACGATTTGACGATATGAACGCTTGCTTCCTTCGGATCGTGCAGTTGCTTCCACAATGCGCCAATAAACTCGATCTGATGTACGAACGACGGGCTGGTCCCATCCAGGTACTGAAGCGATGCCAACACGGTGAATGGAACAGCCGGTGTGTAATGGGGTATGACCCTGCACAATATTTGCTCATAGCTGCCAATTATACAAGCCAGCATTTCATTCATCCCTTGACGCAGGCCATAACGAATGAATCGGGCATATAGCTCAATGGACGCCTCCGCATTACTAATCAACAATGAGAAAAAAAACTGCTCCATCAGTCCGCACAACGCCGCATATTCTCCATCGCGGTTAATCGGCATATGCTCGATTTTGTTGCGATACTGGTACAGCATCAGTCGAGTATGCGCCACTTCTTTTAGGAGAGTTAGCTTCGCCGGCTGCTCATTAAACTTCCAATTATATTCCGCCAAAGCTATTTTGCCATATTGAATCGCCGCTTCATTATCTTTTGTCGTATGAAACCGAATCAGCGCCGCCAAAATTTGTGTGCGATCTCCTTTATCCAGCTCGCTTCCCAGCTCGTTCAGGTCATGCAGCAGCTTCAGCGCCTGCTCCATGTTGCCCAGCATATATTCTGACCATACCAATACGAGCATGATTTGCACATAAAGCGAACGGGCTTGTGCTCCAGGCGTTTCTTGCCGCTTCATCACCCGCAGTCCGGCTTCCGCATATTGCTTCGCTTTGACAAACCGCCCATCCATAATCGCCTGTCTTCCTGCATGCAGGTTGCTTTCAGTCAACTGCTGCACTTCCAGCGCATTCATCGCTTCCGCCGCCAAATTCAAATGATCAATCGCCTGCCAGGGAATAGCGGCTCTTGCTTCAAGCTCAAGACCTTCCGCCCCGTGCCGCTGTTGCAGCATCAGTCCGATCTGACGATGCCAATGTACATTACGCTCCCCGCCAGTGGCGTACATTGCTTGATGGACAACATTGCTTTGGAACGAATAATTGCTCTCTTCAGCAAAGCCAGACTGCGTGTTGCCTTCCGGGAACACAATTCCCTGCTCTTCCGCTTCTTGCAGCATGGGCATCACCTGCTCCGGCCGCCTGCCGCACACTTGCGCCAGGAACGAAGGCTGAAAGCTCAAGCCCATAACAGCCGCAATAAGAAGCACTTCCCTCGTCTCCTTGGAAAGCTTCGCCAGACTTTCCGCGAAATGCTTCCGTTGCAGCTCCGATTCGTTCATATGCCCGGTCAATTCCTGATCCCATACCCAGCGGTGACGCTGCTCGTCATACACAAGCAGCTTCTTCTGTGTCCAAGTCTTCAACAAGGAATATATGGCTTGCAGATTGCCGGCAGTACGTTCATGTATCGCTTGAATAAGCAGGCTTAATCGGGCTGGCGATTCAGACATGGCTTCAGCGAGCGCTTCCCTAAGCTCCTCATAGCCTAGCGGCGGCAACGTCACCCGTTCCAGTGGTTGCGTCTGCCATCTATTGGATAGCCAGCTGAATGGAAAGCCCTCATCGAATCCCGGCTCATTGTCTTGTGCGAGTTCAGCCCGATATGCTCCAATCAGGAGCAAGCCGGGTATCTCCACACCCGTTGTCAGCAGCCTAAGCACCTCATGCGTACCTGTGTCACTCTGTTCTAGAGCGTCAACGAACAGAACTAACGGCAGCTTGCTTGCCGCCAGACAGCGGATCAGTTCCGCCAGCAACGGCGCAACATGAGCGACGCCTGCCGCTGCGCCATTGTTGTCGGCCGTTCGACGCACTCCCAACAATGGAGCAGCTTCAGGCAATAATGATCCCATGGCAAAGGCTTCATCTTGATTATACGAGGCTTGCAATCTGGCCTGCAGCAAGGCGACAACCTCCGCCGGTTCGCTCCATAATTGCTCAATTCCTTGCTGTAAAGCTTGTAGCACCGGTTCGAATATGGACGCTGCCTGCCTAGTCGACTGGCGCATATCCGTTGACTGCGCCGTTCCATCGTGTTGGGCGGGACGCATCGCGCCGCTTCCTTCTATGAACCAGCCCCCGCATCGCATAACCTGCCATTGCAGCCTCTGTACGAGTGTTGTCTTCCCCATGCCTGCGGCTCCGATCACCCACCGATTCGCTTGCCCGCCTTTTATCGCTTGCTCCAGCCCGCTTGTCAGTTGTTCCATAGTAGCGCGATGTACATGCCATGAATCGGCTAATTGCAATGAACGAAGCCGATCCCTCCCACCAAGCTCGTAAGGAAGCCCCCATCTTGCTTGTCCAATTCGCTTGCAATACCGTAAATCTTCCAACAAGCCATAGGCGCTTTGGTAGCGATCCTCGGGAGCTTTGGCCAGCAGCTTCCTAATAATAGCCTCCGGCATCCCCGCTGCTTCCGGGCGAATATCCGCTAACGATACAGGGGAACGAGATATATGCACATTATCCCATGTCTCGCCGGCTTCCGCTTGCAGCGGTAACTGCCCAGCCAGCAGCTCGTACAAGATCACGCCTAACGCATACAAGTCGCTGCGTTCGTCCGGCACACGATTAATTTTGCCCGATTGCTCTGGAGAGCGGTAAGCCTCATTATCTTCCGGACTGCTGGATAACCGCACAGCTTGACCATTCGTTCTAATATATATATTGGCAGGGCTCAGACTGCCACTCACGACATTCTGTTGATGCTCGTGATAGACCATTTCAGCCAATAGAATAGCCAACTTGAAGAATGAATCTAGTGATAGAGATGTATGGGCTGCATAGTCTTGCAGACGCTTCTCGATGCCCAAAAATATGCACACCTTCCCGGGTCGTGTACTCCAATCGTAGTATGGATTGACAAATCCATTACATATATTGTAATCCGTATAGTACGCCTAGTCTAGATAGGTTAGTCCTATATCATACCATTATAATTTTACATTAATTGGAAATATGAAGATGCATGAATAACTATACAGATACCTATACAGAAATGATTGTATGCAAGACAGTCATTGATGATGAAATTAAGCTATAATAAAATCAAAAACAAAGAACTTGTAGAACGAGGAGAACTAATGAATCGTAACGATTTTATACCGATTATTCTTGGCAGCGATGAGAACGCCTATGGCAACGTCAGACTTATTCATGAAACCTACCGAATCAAGCCACTTCTGCTCTGCACTCGGCTGTTGATCCCGACCATGTACAGCAGCTTGTTCGATCTCATCCAGATCGATCAATTCGACCATGAAGACGTATTCCCCGGTGCGTTGTTGCACATCTTGAAGAAACATGCTGCCCCGAACAAGAAGCTGATCGTCATTCCTTGCTCGGATTACTATGCCGGGTTGTTGTCGCGTCATTATGGCCAATTCGAAGGACTCATTGCCAATCATTTTCTATCGGAGAGCTTGCTGAATACGCTCGATACGAAGGATAAGTTCTATGAACTGTGCGAACGGTTTGGTTTGGACTATCCGAAAACAATCATATGCGAGCCTCATGAGCGGGAAAGCGCGTTGGAACGCATGGATTTTCAATTTCCGATTGTCGTAAAACCTGAGAATAGCAATGCCTATGAATATCTGCATTGTGACTTCGAAGGCAAGAGAAAAGTGTTCTTCTTCAACAATCGAGAAAACTATCTGACAATGATCCGCAACATGAATACATCCGATTACAACGGGAAATTGATCATACAAGAGTTCATTCCCGGCGGCGACAGTGCAATGCGCGTGATCAACAGCTACTCCGATGATCAGGGGAATGTGAAAATGATGTGTCTAGGTCAGCCCGTACTCGAAGAATACGCACCGAAAACGCTTGGCAACTACGCCGCGATCATCAGCCGCTCTGACATGGACATTTATAGGAAGGTCAAGGCATTCTTGGAGAATATCGGTTATGTCGGTTTTTCCAACATTGACATGAAGTTTGACAGCAGGACGGGCAAATATATGATGTTCGAAATCAACCCACGACTAGGCAGAAGTAGCTTATTCGTCCGGGCAGCCGGATTGAACATGGTTGAGGCACTCATCAATCAAGTCGTATATGGCAAAGTCAACGATTGCGTATATGGTCAAGCTACCTCCCTATGGTCGAATGTACCGAGAGTGGTATTACAGCGTTACGTCACCGATCCAGCGTTGTCGAACGAGATCGATCAATTATACAGACAGAAGAAAGTGATTCGATCGCTCTGGTATAAAAAAGATTTGAACATGAAGCGGCTCATTCGCGTATCGCGCTATTTCTTCGGTCACATCACTAACTATCGGCGCCATTACTTTGATAAAGAACAAGCTTCGTTTGCTGAACCTCAAGGCTTGGAAGGATAAACACATACACATTCGAGGTGAACCTCTCGTCAATTCATTGACGAGCTTCTCAAATCATCGGGACTCGTAACCTCGTCCCTCCTTGAAGGCTAGTTCCTAGCCTGATTGGATTGCTGTGGCTACGATACGCTCTGAAAGGCTCGAATTGAATAAGCTGATTCCATCCGCTATCTGCAATGCTTTTGACAAGATGACGATTCTTGACCATCCCTTGTATATTCAAGTCTTCGAAGGCGATCAGTCCATAGGTATTGATCAGTTCCCGCGACTTTTTATGAGCATAATCCCTACGTTGATTCGCTACTTTCTCATGAAGTCTGGCTAGGTCGCGCACAGCTTTACGGAGGCGATTTGAACCGTGCTTTTTCTTGGAAACCGCACGCTGCTTTCGTTTCAGCTTTTCTTCGCTTTTACGAAGAAATTTCGGTGACTCGATTCTATCACCATCTGAGGTTATCGCAAGCTGGGACACGCCAAGGTCAATGCCAATCAAGAATCCCCCCGAAATGCAGACCGCCGCTCGGCGTGTCTGCTGTTTCTTTTTCAAGTGATTCTTAGCTTGATTCTTCTTTAATTGAATCTTGTTAATGATTATTATTAGTGAGACTCTCTGACGGTCTGCAACAGACTTTATGTCTGCCTTTAAGACCCCCAGTCTTGCATAACCGACTCTGCGTCAAATCAGTGGACACATTGTCTACAGCCCCTGTATTCTAACCATCAACAGACTGTATGACGGTAATTAGGACAGAGAGTCTGATGAGACAACAGACTCGACATTATTGACCGTTCATATCGGGTGGAAAGCGTAATGCCGACTCCGATTTTAGGAACTGAGCATAGCTGTCGAGAATTTCTTTCTCAGCGTTTTTGTCCATTGGCAAGCATCTTTCATGAAGTCTTTGAAGTCTAGCGATAAATGCCTTGTACTCATCACGCTTTACTATCCCTTGAACCCATAGCGTCAACTCTCTTTCATTGACCTGCTTCCTTACATTACCGATAAACTCATGGGTCTTTTCGCTCATCAGCAAATACGGGTGGCAATGGAGATAGTTTGGCAGGTAATACGTATTGTTCTTGCCCTGACTGATGTGTACCATCTTCTTGCTAGCCAGTTCCGTAATATGGCGCTCTACGGATTTTTGAACTGCTATTGACATTTCGGGCAATCGCTTCGATGGTCGGATAGCAAAGGTTCTTATCGCTCATATAAGCGATGAGGTCAATGAGAATCAACTTCTTATACGGACTCAGATCGTACCGATGAATTTTATGTGGCACTTTGGTAAAGCCCTTGTGCTGTGACGTGAATTGGCTTTCCTGACATACCTCGTCCATGAAGGTATTAGCGGCTTTGTTGCTCTTTATCAACCAAAGGTCATTCATTTTCGTTGCCCCCTATTAAATGTTCCGCACAATGGCGGCCATGAAGAAGGGAAGGCGGCTAGCCTAAAACGCATCCATACCTGTATATGTCAACTGCTCGTCAGCAGATTTCTTCCTTACGCTGTAACAATCGCAACAAGAGTGAGTTCTGTTGCGGTCAAAATAATTAAATGATTCGATTTCACCGCCCCTACTATGAATTGTCGTGCTATCCATACAAAAAGATGCGACATCTGACCGTTTCACCCTCTCTATCGAGACAGGGGATTGTACAGTTGCAACTCAAATTAGAAAAAACGCAAGAAAGCGAACATAACAAAAAACAGGTCAATCATGGTTGTATCTGACTATAATGAACCTGTGAGATGTAACGCTGAATCGTTAATTAGGTTATAAAATTAAAGCATTTACGTGCGTAAAATCATATTTAGGGAATTTCATACGTGTATGATGAGGGTTAAGTTCTTTCGGTTCTAGCCGCCCGATTCATTCGGCACTGGGTGGGGGCTACAAGAAAAAGAAAACCACATGGAGTTGTTACACCCGCATGTGGCTAAGTCACTGATTTAATCTGAGACTCTGTATAAGGGGTTGTTTACACGACGCACCTTCAAATTATTTCTTGAAAGGTTAAAAAATGGATAAACTATCGTCCTCCACTTCTCCTATTAAAGAGAATTCTATCGTGTACCGTCCTGCATACAAATTTTTATAATGCAGTTCTAAAGTAACAACCACATGATTATAACCATCCTCCGGCCAATTTGTAATTCTCAACGCAACTGTGCCGATGGATAAATCCAATTCACTTGCCTTAAAGTCCGGAAATGATTTTTGGAACTCTTTATTATGTTCTTTTTTAAAATTGTTGAAATAGTTCCAGAAACTTTTGACGCTTCGTTCTTCCAACCTTTTTTCCGTGACAAACTTTTTTAATCCCTCGACATCCATGTTTTATCCTACTTTCTACTTTTTATGACGCCCAAAGTAAGTGAAAACAACCTTGCCCAGTTTATCATCCCAATTACCGTATATACGATAATCACCAAACTCTTTAGAAATATTTTTCAGCTCATACTGATACCAATTACCGTTGATTTTTGATCCTTGGCCAGTAAGTCTTTTTATTCCCGCTTCTCCCTCTGCTCTAACAAATCCCTTATCCATTGCTTTCAGGAATTCGCCAATGCCTTTTTTCCCAATTTTATTTCTAACCTCATTGTATACAGAATGCTTGATAAAGCCATCTGTTACATTTTTGATAGATAGTGCGGCCCCGCCCCCACCAGATAAATATGCCATTTTATCTGCTGACCACACAAGAAATCCAAAACCTAACGGATCATTTTCAATCCAGCTAAATGTGCTAGCCCAAGCAATCTCCATTACTATGTCCTCAGGAATCATAGCATCGGTCGACTGCATGATCTCGGCCTCACTCCATCCAGCCTTTCTCATTTGATTACGTAACTTATCAGCTTCAGAAGACCAATACGCCATGCCCTTTGTATCATTCTTTTGGTGCGCCTCGTCCCACTTCCATTTCATTTCATTAATTGTCCAGTTAGCAGCCCGATCCGTCGCCCAATGACCAGTTGGGTCAGTATAAATTAATGGATTATTATGCACATAAGCATAACCATTCTGACTCTGAGGATTCCAAATATCTCCCTTATACGTATCCTCACTAATAAACCGCCCGATTTCCGGCTGGTAATACCGAGCTCTTGCATACGTGAGGCCGCTGGAATAATCATACCCTAATCCGGTGTACCCGAACAGGTTGTCCGGGCCCGGCCAGTTCAGATCCATCTTCTTGCTGCCTTGCATCACACCGAATTCATCGTAGTAATAACGGGCCGAGACGCGTCCGTCCTTCTCCGCAAGGCCGATGACGCTGCCAAGGGCATCCTGCATGTACCAAAGCGTCTTCGGCTGCACGCCCACTTCCGCGCCGCCCGCGCCAGGGGTCGGCTCCCAGCCGTTGTTGCTATCATACGCCGGCAGGTAAGTCATGCTCAGTCGTTCGCCGCCTGCACCGTACACATACGTTTCTTTCCACTTCGTCGCATCTGCTTCCGTTACTTGAATCGGCTCGGGCAGCGCCAGGCTTACGTCATTGGTGAAGTTCAGCTCCCAATGCTTCTTCTTGTGCTGCTTCTCCCAGCCGTCGCGGTCCGCCCGGATGCATGTCCGGATATTCCTCATCCACTTGACCGCATTTCTTCGCCAGACCCGGCGGTATGAAGCCCGGCGGCACCACATGGCAGTTGGCTGGGCCATTACCGTTGCCATTGCCGTTGCTGTTCCCGTTATTCCCTTTCGGACCGGCGACGTAATCGATCGTCATTCTCATTCGGTTGCCGTTGCCGTCGAAGCGAAACTTCTTTGAATTAATTTGTAAGATCGTTAATTCTCGTAGGTTAAGGATATATGTCTTGGTTCACCACTTGTAGTCTTCATTTTGTCTTCTCTTTACACAAAGAAACCACATGGAGTTATGAACTACAACCCGTAAGATGGACACTTTAAAAAATGACCTTTTACGGGTTATAGCTCAAAGCTCACATGTGGCAAATAGTATCAATAACTATACAATTTTGTAATGATTACGACAGCCTCACCTCTGTTTATAAAGAATCTATTGTTTTTCTAACTCTAATATCAATTAATTCAGAGTTTTCATTAAATCCAAAAAAGACTTCTACATCTGTGACAAAAAAAATCTGATATTCTCCAATATGAACCGATATACGCTTTTTACCTACTTCCTCTCCGCGATCGATGCTATAACCATTTATATAACTTATTTTAACATCTGACCAATCTTTCTTATGATTTGCGAATTGAATAATATCGTCCATATGTGTTCCCACTGGGAATTGAGACAACATTTTTTGTCGTATTGTGTCCTCTGATCGTGTTAAAGGGTTGAATACAAGTCGTATACCTGCAATAAGTAGGGCAGCAATTAGAATTAGAACGATTACAAAAATTATTTTCTTTACCATATTTTCCACCAAGGTTTCTCTTGTTCTTCTGGTTCTTCTGGTTCACTGAAATATTCGACCTGAACAGGCTTTCCAAATCCAGGGAGAATCCTATCTGGTTTTTCGATTTTGTATCCTGCCGCTTGCAAGAAACCAGTTACAAATGAATTTGAATTGTAACCACTACCTCCGCTTCTCGGGAACAAATCATAGTCAATTGGTTTCAGTTTTGAATTTTCGATGAAGTTGTCGAAAAGTTCCACGAAATATATTAATTCTTGGTCATCTTCCTGTTCACCCAGTTTTATCATATCCGTTTTAATACTAAGATCCTTATCCTTTGGTCTATTAATATCAGCTTTTAGTTTCGGATTTAGCAACCTCGATTGCCCTGCTCCTATAGTCATATACTGCATACCCCTTTCCTGATCAAAATTATCCTGAAAATTCGCAGTATTCCAATACTCACTTTCTTCATCAATAAATATAATTATACTTAAATGATACCGTCCTGCAGCCACTTCATGATCTCCGACGTACATCTCAACCTTATGCCCACTCGGATCAACATACCTCAATGGATTATTATGCACATAAGTATACAGGTTCTGACTCAGCGGATTCGTCAGTTCCCCCTTATACGTATCCTCACTAATAAACCGCGCCCGATCTCCGGCTGGTAATACCGAGCTCTTGCATACGTGAGGCCGCTGGAATAATCATACCCTAATCCGGTGTAGCCGAACAGGTTGTCCAAACCTAGCCAGTTCGGGTCGAATTTATTGTCGTCCAGCATATGCCGAATTCATCATAGCGATAACATAACAATACCCGTCCGTTCTGCTCTATCATGCTAAGTGTACAGCCCAGCGCGTCGGTTAGGTACCACAGCGCCTAATTTTATGAGCTTTCGTAACTCAGATTAAAACAAATAACCGTAAGAGGTCGCTTTTTTTTTCAAGGCGTCCATCTTACGGGTTACAGTTCACACATGTGGTTATTAATTTTATACTTGTTTAGCCCAATCTAACTTTATCCATAATAATTAGCACGATTAAAACTATACTACCAATAAGCATCACATAGCCAGATTTTTTATAACGATTCACCGCTCCTTTTGAAGGCTTCTTTTTCAATGTATTTAACGCAGTAGTCCGCACTGCAATTTCAGGAAAAAAGATGCTCAGCAAAGACAATAGGATGAATGGTATTACAAACATAACCGCTATAATTTTTCCCATCATCTGCTTCCTCCTAAATGCTCTTCCCATTCGGATACAGTCATTGGATATGATGGAGAGAGTAGCTTAAATTTAAATTCGACAACTTCATATCCAAGTAAATAGTCTCCAGTATAAATTGGAATTTCTGCAGCGACACCTACCCCACCACCTACCATTCCCTGAAGTGTGCCTTCATCAACATCATAACTCAATGCACCTTCAGCAATAGTGAAATACGGTAACTGTCTAGCATAGCTTGCAGTTGCAGTTCTTTTTCCAACATCACCTGCAGAACACCTGCGGTAAGCGTAGCTTGGGCTCCTAATTTCCCATTAGCACCAGCTTTGAATGTTAAGACTAGATAGCCTCCCTGAATCATTGCTTGAGCGCTCGCAGAACCTATAACCGAGACAGAGACTTCACCTTAGCGTCTTCGGCTGCACACCCGGTTCTGTCCTGCCTGCGCCCGGCGTGGGTTTCCAACCGTTGTCATGATCATTTGCCTGCAGATACGTCTTGCCGATCCGTTCGCCACCTGCTCGTAAAAATCATACTCATTGAATAATCAAAGTAGTAGGATCACCATTACTATTAACTTTAAACACTACTCGTTGTTTTTCTTTAAATGTACTCCATTTCTCTAAACTATAGTTTTGAAAATGTCTACCGATCTCATTAAATTGAAACTCTACAAAATAGTTCCCGTTGTCCTTGAACTTCTTAGACACAACCCCAGTCAACTTATCGTATACTAATTTTCTATTAATAGACTTCAAGTAGATCTTATCGTCAAGACGTAATGTTACGTAATCATCTATTTTCATTGAACGCCATAACTCTTCATTATTTATTTCTACAGATCTTTTTTTCTTAACATCTGTATTATTCTTCACTACTATAATTAACTTTCCATCATCAGTTACATATTTTTGTTTCACAATTGAGGTTACTTCACGATATTGGCTACTTGGACTATTAGTGAAGCTACATGCATTTAATGTAATTAGCCATAATGAAACTATGAATAGTTTCAGGAGAGTCCTTCTCATAAAAACCACCTCAAATCAATGATTTTTTAATAAGCTGAAGAGAAACATAAGCTCTCTTCAGAAAGTATCACTTTATGTCAGCAGGTCTTTTAGTTCCGAAATATTGGTCTCTCCATGGCACAAAATCTACAACTTTACCACCTTGAGTTACAAATGTAGCAATGTAATCTTCATTCAACTGTTCGATACTCGCCATGGTTGTAGTTGTACCTTCAGTAGGAACTTCTGCTGTACCTACTACTTGAAGTAAAATATCGGCAGGTGTCATGATTGGAATTTTCTTCATCCCATCTGATGGTAATTTCATAATACCAGCAATTTTTTTAGATTGATTACCATACTCTTCATTAGCTTTACTCTGAACATGTATACTTTCACCAGTTGAAATAGAATCTCGCGGTAAAGCATAGTATACGGTATTATTACCATCTACCCTTACAGTTATTGAGTCTTTGGTTCCATCACTAATTATATACCTGCTATATGTGAGTATCTGAACTGTTTGAACTGATTGTGTAGCTTTTAATATCCCTTCTAAATGTGAGTTTTCCTCTCTTAGTAAATCAGCTGCTGCACTATTAGCATCCATTAAACTCTTGTAGTAACTCTTAATACTTCCGACTGAATTTATATAGAGACTATTATAATGGTGCCAATTCGTTTTGTGTTGATTTATTTTCAAGTTAATATCAAACAATTCCTGAGATTCAGCAACATACCCACTAGGATCAGTATAAATCAACGGATTATTATGCACATAAGCATATCCATTCTGACTCTGAGGATTCCAAATATCTCCCTTATACGTATCCTAGTTAATAAACCGTACAATGGGCGATAAAATGGGCGGCAGACTGTTCTTGCACAATCGCCGCCCCGTTAGAAAGATTATATCATGCCGCTTCTTGACTGGGTACTACTGGAATTTCGTATACCTTCTTGGTTTTCATCAGGAAGTACACGACATTGACGAGTTTCCGCATGATGCAGACTATCGCTTGTTGCTTGGTCTTTCCTGCCGCCATCTTCTGCTCATAATAAGCATGGAAGTAAGGATTGCGCGGCTCTTTCTTGGTACGAGTAACCGCGATTTGCCGAATGGCAAGGGCTTTGAAGATGTCATGTAGTTCTCTGTTGCCTTGCTTGCTTTTATAATAACCTACCTTGTTACCTGAACCTTTCATTATTGGAGCAATTCCTGCAAATCGCGCCAGTTTATCCGGTGAAGCAAAACGGTGAATATCCCCAATCTCCGACACCAGTTCCGCCGCTGTAACCAGTTCTATGCCTGTCATTGTTTCCAATTGGAAGCCTAGCTGTTTCATCAGGCTTTCGATTTCTCGTTCGATACGGTTCAATTCACGCTCATAGAATCGGATGTTACGAACAAGCCCTCTGACAATAAAATCACGCTTGTCTTGGAAATCTCGGCTTGTATCGCCATCCTCCGCTATTAGCGTTAGTATCTGCTCAGCTTTCTTGGTCGATAAAGCATAGTTGCTCAGCTTGCGGAGATACGTTGCCAGTTCCTCCACCCCCACGCCTGATAAACGGGAGGGGGATGGATACTTGTGCCAAAACGCTAATGCTGTTTTACCGTCAACCTCGGAGAAGAACTTCTTGTAGCTTGGGTAATGGTAGCCTAGTTGCTGATGAAGTCGCTTTACCATCCCCGTAAGGCTCTTGGCTTGCCATTTCCGTTGTGTGACAAGCTGACTAATCGCCCAATAGAGGTCTATCGGCTTTGCATCCGGCAACTTGTATAGGGAATCTTTAAGAACCAATGCCACGCATTCCGCATCCAAGGAATCGCTTTTCTCAACGGTAACAAGGCTCTCACGTCTTTTGCTTGAAAGCTTTGAATTGACTTCCTTTACCCAACATTTATTTTCAATCAGGTGAACCGCTAATGCTCTACCGTAGCCGCCCACATCCTCCAAGCCATAGACTACGAACATGCCTTTTTTCGTGTGCTTCTTGGCTTCCTTCTCAAGCTGTGGAAACGCTGTCGGTTTGTTGTCGAACTTGATTTCGCCTAGCACTTTACCCCAACAGTCGATAATGACCGATGTATGATGCTGTTTGTGAAGGTCTACCCCCACGTAAACGAGTTTATCCGGCTGAATCATGGTTGCTTCACTCCTTGGGATTGAATGGTTACTGATAGGTTAGAATTGCATCCTCAGCACAAGTGGACACCGCCACAAAGACACGTAAGCAAAACTCTAACCCATGAGTAACCACCCAATCGGATGGTCGGAACAGTCTGATAACATAGAGCCGCATCCTCAGTTCGAGCGGACGAGCCGCAAAGACACGTTAGCGAAATTCTATATTCCGACACGTTCCAGTTAGATGATTGCTTGATGTAGCCCCTCGGCTTTAATGTCACCGTAAAGATACAAGCCTTGGTAAAACTCTTTACGGTCAAGGATTCGCTTGACCTGAACCTTCGTAAACTTTTTGCCTTGCGCTGTCGTAAAGCGGTCATAATTCATCTGATACGCCAATTCCGATAATGACCAGTCAGGGAACAGTTCCTTTAATTCAAATACTCGTTGTACTGCTGAAGCTTCATCGAGATTGATTTCGATTGCCTTCTGACCTTTCTTGGCTTTATATCCGAACGCCGCCCGACCTCCGGCATAGCCGCCCTGCTGTGCTTTCTTATTGCGTCCTCGGCTCAGCTTCATCGAGATTTCAAGCCGTTGGTAAGCATCGAGCAGTTCCATCAGACCGTTGATAAGGAAATCACTTGGGTCTTTCTTGTGAATGGAGTAGGTCGGCTGCTCGATGCTTTTCACATCTACGCCGTACTTCTTGAACTCCCGATGAACTAACACCTTAACGATGTCAGACCGCCATAAACGGCTTGTATTAAGCACTACAACAGCTTCATAGGTTCGTGTGGCTAGGGCGGCTAACATGCTCTGAAAGCCGATTCTGTCCACTTCAAGCGCATTCTCATCCACCTTCGCACCACTGATACCTTCATCCGAAAAGATGTACTGCAAGTTCCAACCTTGCTCCTGACAGTAGGAGCGGATTTCATCCTGTTGGTACGATAAACTGTACCCGTCTTTGGCTTGTCCACTGGTTGAAACTCTGACGTACCCGATGACATTCATGCTGTACTTCCCCCTCCGTTACAATAATTCAGATTTATGTAACGGTATTGCGTTATTTAGCTATATTATATATCGTAGTACCGTTGCAATCAATGGCAAACGGGTGATATATTTAAGAAAATATCGCCGATAGCGGAGGAATACCTTATGCCAGTTCGTTTACGTCTGAAAGAGATTTTGGAAGAACGGGGAATGTCTCAACGAGAATTAGCAAAGCTGATGAACATTCGCCCTAATACCGTCAGCCATCTTTGCTCCGATAAAGTTAATGCGGCATACTTCGATACATTGGAGCAAATCTGCAAAACGCTCAACATCGAACTTCATGAACTCATAATCATGGAGGACTAGACTGCCGTTAGGTCAATCTGCAAGGGCGGCAACGATTCTGTTTCAATGATGTTCTGAACTAGAGCCATCCGGTTACGTAAAGTGCTTGCCTTGAATAGTTGCTTCAAGCCGCCCTCTCCGAACCTTCTGTACAAGTGGATAAAGCCAAGAGCCGTTTCTATTTGAGAAATGGGATGTGACTTTATCCATTCGGACGGAAACTCATCCGGCATCGTAAAACGGAGTAGCGGCAGAACTCCATTCATTACATAACGGAAATACTCCTCAGTCAGCAAGTCCTCGGCTGTTCTTCCATTGGCATACTCTTTCATCTTGTAAACGGGCGGTGAAATCTCCAATCTCAGTGTTCCTGCCGCCCGTTCAATAACATCCTCAGCACATTTTTTCTTCCTGCACTCACATTCTTTGTCGTAGAACATAATACGATTACTCTTGTTTTGGAAGATGACCGTTTCCACTTGGTTATAGACAACCGTATTCATACGTGGGAGCCGCATCATAGCCAGTTGTCGCATGTAATCATGGATTTGCTTGCCTACTCGGAAGTTCCAACAAGCATCTACCCTTAGACATTTCCATTCTTTCTTGCTACGGACTTGGATGCCGAACAGACTATAAAGCTGTTTATGGAGCAAGGTAAAGAAGCGGTCAATCTCTGCTTGCCCCACCATCCGTACATTGTCGCCATAGAGATACTTGGGAATGGATACTTCGATTTCAAGCGTGCAGAACTTATCGTAGTATCTCATATGGGGGATGTTTGCAACGTCTTGGATGATGTACCTTGTGGATTCAGTCATTGTCTCATTGTCGTAGTAGATCATTTGATTATTCTTGTACTGGTTAATGATACTACCGTTCAGAGTAAAGCCTGATGTTCTTAGTCTTACCGTATCGAACATGGTCTGTGCCTCCCTTCTTGTTAAAATCTTGCGTGTTATTCGCTGTGTTACAAGGAAACTAGAATCCGCTCCGCCGCCGCCCGTAAGTTCCCCCTGACACCATAAGTATCGTTACAATTCTCAGATAAGTTGCGGACAAAGCAAATTTGAATATTTATTGTGCGTTTTTGCCTTATTTGGCGAAATATTGCAAGATAACGAACATAATAAAATCACCGTCAAATATGATGTCATCTGCCGATTTTCAAAGTATCTGAGCGAATATATGTATCGCAGAAGGGTTATAAAACTCAACATCCATCCTGTGTGCGTACAATCCAGTTCGATAAAATTTGGTACGGGCATAACAAGGGTAATAATGACTTGAATAGGGATAAGTAAATCAATCGTCACCGGATGGGGTCTATATGGAGCCGCCGCGCCGAACAAAAAAAGAAAACCACAATACGATGTTAATCGCATTGTGGCTTGGTAATTAAAAATCGTGTGGGTCAGACCATTCAAAATCTTGTTCAGTCAATTCTGCTCTACCTTGAAGTGTTCCGTAGAGATACTTAATAGCATCTGCAAGTGCTTCATCAATTGATTTACCTACACCTGAAATCCAATCAGGACATCCATCCTCATCCTTTACTGCAATGTTTGGTAAACCAATAAATTCTCCTGATTCGGTTTCGAGAATCTTAACCTTAAATTTTGCAAACGGTATCTGTTCTCTAGGCCATACATTAAATTCTGCAACCACTTTCTCAATTTTAGAAATACTGTGCATGTTGAGATTTCTCCAATTTGTCATATAATTCCTACTTTCGCTTTGAACTTCCAAAGGAAATAATACTTCCATCCGGAGCCAAATCAATGTATTTACCTAGCTTTTTATACCTTTTAACTCCCGGAACTGCACCTTCAACATTACTTACAGTTGCCCCACGTAGATTTTCACTAAAACCTTTGGCTTTTCTAAGATATTGGTCTGCGTCCTGAGCGCCAACTTCTTTGCCATGCCTTTTATAATGATCCTTAAGTGATTCATCCGGGCTATTATAACTCCCTTTATTCCAAACATCTGCAAAACCGAGAGATGCATCGAGTAGATTTCCTCTTGCCGCGCTAAATCCAACTAACATTCCTGCTTTCACAGTTGGGAAGCCTTCGGCTATTTCCTGTCTAACAATATTCGTTTTTAGTCTATGTTCCATTTGTTGCTGAGTGGTTGCATTTGATAACAGGTATGCTTGATTGTCTCCGGCAAGCCACATATTATAAACATCTTCAAAAGAGTAATACAAATCTTCAAGATTGTCATCAGAAGTAATAGTATAGTCGGGATTATCTGTACGGAATTGAGCCGCAGTATCTCTTATGAACCCTTGGAAATACTCGTTGCCTGCATTATTCGCATAATTGACTTTCATTTTAATTAATGTGGTATCAGTTGAAGAACATCCGTAAATGTTGCCACCGGGCAATACTCCACAATGACCGCTCGGGTCAATAAACTTTAATGGATTATTGCTCACATACGTATACAAATTCAAACTCAGCGGATTCGTGATATCCCCTTCATACGTATCCTAGTTAATAAAGCGTTCAATCTCCAATAAAATGGACGGTGACTGTTTTGCACAATCGCCGCCCGTAATGATGATTATATCATGCCACATTATCACTGGATACTACTGGAATCATGTACTCTGACTTGGTTTTCATCAGGTAATAGATGACGTTGACGAGTTTCCGCATAATGCAGACAATCGCTTGCTGTTTGGTCTTCCCTGCCGCCATTCTCTGCTCATAGTAAGCATGGAAGTAAGGATTTCTAGGCTCTTTCTTGGTGCGCGTAACGGCAATCTGCCGAATGGCAAGGGCTTTGAAGATATCATGTAACTCTCTGTTGCCCTGCTTGCTCTTGTAGTTCCGATGCTTGTTACCTGAGCCTACAGCGATAGGAGCAATTCCTGCGAATCGAGCCAACTTGTCAGGAGATGCGAAACGATGAATATCTCCAATCTCTGCCACCAGTTCCGCCGCTGTAACCAGTTCTATTCCCGTCATGGTCTCTAATTGGAAGCCTAGCTGTTTCATCAGGCTTTCGATTTCTTCTTCGATACGGGTCAATTCACGCTTGTAGAAGCGGATATTGCGGACAAGACCTTTGACAATAAAATCACGCTTGTCTTGAAAATCTAGGCTTGTATCCCCATCCTCGGCTATTAGGGTTAGTATCTGCTCTGCCTTCTTGGTCGATAAGGCATAGTTGCTCAACTTTCGGAGGTACACCGCCAGTTCATCCACTCCCACGCCCGACAATCGGGAAGGAGAGGGATACTTATGCCAAAACGCCAACGCTGTCTTTCCATCCACTTCTGAAAAGAACTTCTTGTAGCTCGGATAATGATAGCCAAGTTGCTGATGAAGCCGCTTGACCATCCCTGTCAGGCTCTTGGATTGCCATTTACGTTGGGTCACAAGCTGACTGATTGCCCAATACAGGTCAATCGGCTTTGCGTCCGGCAGATTCGGCAATTCATCCCGTAAAACCTTCGCCACGCATTCAGCGTCCCACGAATCGGACTTCTGAATCGTTACATGGCTCTTACGTCTTGCATTTGCTAGTTTGGCATTGACTTCCTTCACCCAACAGGATTTCTCCGTTAAGTAAACCGCCAATGCTCTACCGTAGCCGCCCACATCCTCCAAGCCGTATACAACCGACATTCCCTTCTTCGTGTACTTCTTAACTTCCTTTTCTAGAAGCGGGAACGCTGTAGGCTTGTTATCGAACTTGATTTCACCTAACTTTTTATTCCAACAGTCGATGATTACGGCTGTGTGATGCTGCTTGTGAAGGTCTACCCCCACGTAGACTAATTTGTCAGGCTGTATCATATTCCCACTCCTTGTTGTTAGTATTGAATGGTTACTGACGGGCAGGAATCTACACTCCCACACATGAGTAACCACCCAATTGAATGGTTACGGGTATTGTCGGATAATCAGGTCGCATCCTCAGTTCGAGCGGACGAAGCCGCAAAGATACGTTAGCGAATCCTCATTTCCTTCACTACTCCAATTAAATGATTGCTTGATGAAGCCCCTCGGCTTCTATGCCGCCGTAGCGGTAAAGCCCTCGGTAGAAGTCTCTGCGGTCTAATATCCGCTTCACTTGCACTTTGGTGAATAACTTGCCTTGTTGCGTTGTAAAACCTTCCTCGTTCAATGCTGACGCTATTCTCTCAAGTGTCCAAGTCGGGTACTGTTCCCGTATGTCAAAGAGCCGTATAACTGCCTGCGCTTGCTTCTCATTTACTTCGATTGCTTTGTGACCTTTGCAGGCTTTGTAACCGAACGCTACCCTTCCTCCGGCGTAGCCGCCCTGTTCAGCCTTCTTATTGCGTCCTCGACTTAGCTTCATTGAAATTTCAAGACGTTGGTAAGCATCGAGCAGTTCCATCAACCCATTAATTAAGAAGTCAGACGGGTCTTTCTTATAGATGGAGTAAGTAGGCTGTTCGATGCTTTTTACATCTACGCCGTACTTCTTGAACTCTCGATGAACCAGTACTTTCACGATTTCAGACCGCCATAATCGGCTCGTATTGAGTACGACAACAGCGTCAATGGTTTTAGTAGACAGGGCGGCTAGCATGCTCCGAAAGCCAAATCTGTCCACCTCAAGTTCGTCCTCGTCTACCTTTGCACCGCTAATACCTTCATCGCTGTAAAGCTTGAGCAAGTTCCATCCCTGCTCCCGGCAATATGAACGGATTTCATCTTGTTGGTATGAAAGACTGTACCCATCTTTGGCTTGTCCACTCGTTGAAACTCTGACGTAACCGATAACATTCATCCTGTTTATCCCCCTCCGTTACGATAATTGAGATTATTGTAACGCTTAACCGAATCGATTAATTTATTATATACCGCTTAACCGAAACACACAATGACTTTCTACATGAGCGGTGATATAATTGCATCATAAATTCAGTACGGTTAAGCGTTACTCGTCAGGAGGATATGCATGGCAATTCGAGTGAAGTTACGCCAGCTACTTGAGCAAAAAGGAATATCGCAACGGGAACTGGCACGGTTAACAGGATTACGAGCAAGCACAATTAATCATCTGTGTTCTGACAATGTAGACAGGGTTTACTTAGAGACACTGGAACTCGTCTGTAAGACACTGAATGTCAGGATTGAAGAACTAATAGAGATTGATTGAACAGTCATACCGCTGACAGCGGAAACTACGAAATATCTCTCCATTCATGTAAAGAGAAGTCCCTCCCTCTTTACCTTCCAAGAATCAAGAATCTCCCTGAAATTGCAGACCGCCATACGGCGTGTCTGCTGTTTCTTATTCAAATGATTTTTCTCTTGATTCTTGTTTATTGAGTATTGTTAATGATTCTTATTAGTGAGACTGCCAGTCTGTTTACGACAGACTTTGTGTCCTCATTGCAGACAATCCGTCCACGATAACCGACAATATGTAAACATCGCAGACAATTTGTCTACAGTGGCTACTTGACCGCCCTAAACAGACTGTCTGACGGTTGTTAGGACACAAAGTCGTTTGAAATAACAGACAGGTCATTAATTCCTGTTGACATCGGGAGGAAATCGCTTCGCTAATTCTGATGTTAGGAATTGAGCGTAGCTGTCCAGTATCTCCTTCTCTGCGAATTTATCCATAGGAAAGCGATGTTCATGAAGTCGTTGCAGTTGGGCTGTAAACGCTTTGAACTCGTCACCTTTTATAATCCCTTGTACCCACAACGTCAACTCTCGCTCATTGACTTGCTTCCGCACACCGCCAATAAACTCATGTGTCTTCTCGCTCATCAGCAAATACGGGTGGTAGTGAAGATAATTCGGCAGATAATACGTATTGTTCTTTCGCTCTTGACTGACTAGAATCATCTTCTTGTCAGCAAGTTCCTTGATATGCCGCTCTATCGACTTAGAACTACATCCGACATCACGGGCAATCATTTCGATGGTGGGGTAGCACAACGTCTTATCGCTCATATAAGCGATTAAGTCCATCAGAATCAGCTTCTCGTAAGCAGTCAAGCCAATGCAACGTAGAATCTTTAAGGGTACTTTGATATAGCCGTTGTGGTGGGATGTGAACTGATTCGACCGACTTACTTCATCCATGTACGTATTGGCGGCTTGGCTGTTCTTTTTCAACCATAGGTCTTTCATTTTGTTGCCCTCCTATTGAGTGTTCCGCCCTGCGGCGGCTATGAAGTCAGGAAGGTGTATGGCTAGCCTTCACATTGCCTTACCTGTATATATCAACTGGCACGTTACCAGATTGTTCGTTCACTATAGCAATCGCATCATAATTGTCAGTTAGTTGCGGACAAAATCAAAATGCTTCAAGTTTGCCGCCTATACTATAAATTGTCGTGCTATCCATACAAGAAGATGCGACATCTGACCTTTTCAACCTCTCTATCGAGACAGGGGATTGCACAGTTGCAACTCAAATTAGAAAAAACGCAAGAAAGCGAACATAACAAAAAACAGGTCAATCATGGTAGTACCTGACCATAATGAACCTGTTAGATGTAATGCCGAATCGTTAATTAGGTTATAAAATCAAAGCATTTACGTGCGTACAATCATATTTAGGGAATATCATACGGGTATGATGAGGGTTAAGTCTTTTCGAGACGTACCGCCCGATTCATTCGCCACTGGGTGGGTGTTACTATCAAAAAAAAAACCACATGGAGTTGTTACACTCACATGTGGCTACTCTCTTATTCATTCCATTTGGGCGGAGTTGGTAGTAAATATTCTCCAAAAAACCAAATAATCAATATTCCAAGAAGTAAGATACTAAGTGATGATAAAACTATTACTCTTACAATAATTTTCTTCTTCAGGAATATCACCCTTCCTACTACCTGTTATTATACAAATCAATCCCATATTGAATGTAATACTGATCTAACGGATCGTCACCACCAGTAATAGGTATCCAATCATTTTTGTATGTTCCATCTTTAAATTGAGCATAGCTGCCACCAATAAATAAAACCGTATCATTGATACCAAACGCTTTCCCTAAATATCCATATACTATGTTACCAATCGCATCATATCTCATTACATTACCATTAAAATAAAGATATGGGTTACTATTTAGTCCCCAACTGGTTTTAACATCAAGGGCTGATCCGGTATTCACAGCATTATAAAAAGTTTTCAACTTAATATCGTACCTTAAAGAACTCGCATCGGCATACTGAACCTCTAAATTACTAAGAAGAGTAAATACTTTATCTGTTACATTTGGATAGACTACATCTCTATATTTTACATCATCCGGTATTGCAAGCCCTTTATATGTGTAGTAAGTCATCCTTATTGCATCTGCTATTCTTTCTTGCTGATTCAACAAACCTTCCCAATCAGTATCATAAACTTGAGCTTGAAGTGATCTACATAGAGTTGGAAATGAACATGATTTCATTTCTTTTATTAATCTTGATTTCAAATTTAGTATTCCTTCATACCTATCTCCATGAGGTTTTACAATATTAGCCAACTCGTCATTATCACTAGCCTTCGCATGTCCCGACGGATCAATCCATCTAAGTGGGTTATTCTCAACATACGTATAAAGATTCTGACTCAGCGGATTCGTCAATTCCCCTTCATACGTATCCTCACTAATAAACCGCCCGATTTCCGGTTGGTAATACCGAGCTCTTGCATACGTGAGGCCGCTGGAATAATCATACCCTAATCCGGTGTAGCCGAACAGGTTATCCGGGCCCGGCCAGTTCAAATCCATCTTCTTGCTGCCTTGCATCACACCGAATTCATCGTAGTGATAACGGGCTGAGACGCGTCCGTCCTTCTCCGCAAGGCCGATGACGCTGCCGAGGGCATCCTGCATGTACCAAAGCGTCTTCGGCTGCACGCCCGGTTCTGCACCGCCCGCGCCAGGGGTCTTCTCCCAGCCGTTATTATCATCATACGCCGGCAGGTAGGTCATGCTCAGTCGTTCGCCGCCTGCACCGTACACATACGTCTCTTTCCACTTCGTCGCATCTGCTTCCGTTACCTGAATCGGCTCCGGCAGCGCCAGGCTTACGTCATTGGTGAAGTTCAGCTCCCAATGCTTCTTCTTGTGCTGCTTCTCCCAGCCGTCGCGCGGTCCGCCCGGATGCATGTCCGGATATTCCTCATCCACTTGACCGCATTTCTTCGCCAGACCCGGCGGTATGAAGCCCGGCGGCACCACATGGCAGTTGGCTGGGCCTTTACCATTACCGTTGCCGTTCCCATTGCCATTGCCATTGCCATTACCGTTACCATTACCATTTCCATTTCCGTTGCCATTACCATTACCCTTATCGTTGTTCCCTTTCGGTCCCGCGGCGTAATCGATCGTCATCTTCATCCGGTTGCCGTCGCCGTCATAAGCGTAACGCGTCATGTCCCCTTTGCGATTGATCTGCTGAATCAGCCGGTTCGCCCCGTTCCAAGTATATTGCTCAATGACTTCCGGCTCCGACCACTCTGGCTCGCTTAGAACTGCGAGCGAATCATAGTGAGAATCTCCCCCGTTCGGAGCACCCGACTCATAGACGTTACCAGTCACCGTAGCGCCATATACGGATGAAGCAACCGTGGAGTCTGTCTCCGGGAGCTGAAGCATCTTCTCTATGACTTGCAGCAGATTGCCGCGCGGATCGTATACGTAATCCTTGCTCTCGCTGCCGTTCGTCCATTGCAGCAGACGGTCCGCCGCATCGTAGGTGTATGTCTCGGTATCGCTTACTTCGCCCCACACGCTCGTCTTCGACATGCGGTTCCCTACCGCATCATACAGATATTGCGTCGATACCGGAAGCTCTGCGGATTCCGCGTTCTGTGTCTGAACATGAACCAGTTGGTTCAGCGCATCATACGCATAATCCGTTACGATTCGTTCCTCGCTCTCGCTTCCGTCCTGATCATCTTCGTCGTTCCCGTCTGACAGACGCTCGCTGCGGATGCGGTTGCCGACCGGATCGTACGCGTAAATCATTTGCTCCATGATTTTCCCGAATTGATTCCGATGCGTCAGCTCCAACAACTGACCCGCATCGTCATACGTATAGCCGCTTTGCCCCATTGTCGGCAAGTTTTTCGAGGTAAGCAGACCTCTGGGATCATAGGAATAGGTGGTCACTCTTCCCTCGGCATCCGTTACCGCCGTCATCCGGTCCAGCAGGTCGTACTGGTAGCTGACAGTGGTTGCATCCGGATAAATCACCTTGCTCCGCTGCCCGGTTGGCGTCCATTCATAACGAATCGTCTGCTGGTTAGGATCGGTTACTTCCGTCAGCCGGTTCAACGCATCGTAGGCATACGTCGTTGTGCCAAGCTCATCGGTCATCTTCGTTCGGCGGCTAGCCGCGTCGTATTCGTACCCGACCTGCTTGCCGTCCGGGTACAAGATATCCGTTAACCGGCTCAGCACATCGTAGCTGTAGTTGGTCGTTCCGCCGTCCGGAAGCGTCACGCCCGTCACATTGCCGAGACGGTCATGCAGCAGCTCCGTTATGCGCTGCTCCGGACCGATCGTGCGAATGAGCTCGCCCCGCAAGTTGTATTGATAGGATGTCTGCCGCCCGAGCGCATCGGTCTTCGACGAAATATTGCCCATCGCGTCATAACCGTATTCGGTTACGGCCTCAAGCGCATTAGTCACGCGCTGCAGCCGTCCGAGCCCATCGTAGTCGTATTCGGTCGTCTGTCCCTTCGCGTCTGTCAGGACGGTCAGCAAGCCGCGCACGTCGTACTCCATTTCCGTCATCGCGCCAAGCGGATTGATCAGCGCGGTTACTCGGCCCGCCGCATCGTAGCGGTACGTCGTTGCCTTCCCGGCTTCATCCATCGATTCAATTACTCGTCCAAGCTCATCCCGCATCATCTCGGACACTTGTCCGAGCGGGTCCGTCACCTTGACGAGCAAGCCGCGCGGGTCGTACTCCAGCTGCCACTCCGCACCGCCCGGGTTCGTCGTCCGGATCAGACGTCCTGCGGCATCGTACGCATAAGTGGTCTTCTGCTCCAATGCATCTGTCTGTTCCATTATTCTGCCGAGCGCGTCGTAAGCATACCGGACAGATCGGCCGAGCGGATCGGTCTCCTGCGTCAGCCGGCCGGCCGCATCATAGCTTAGCCGCATCTCGCCGCCCGCTGCGTCGGTCACCTTGACCGGCAGATTCCGCTTATCGTACTCCACCTTGGTTTCGCCGCCATTCGGGTCGGTATACCGGATCAGATTGCCGTTCCCGTCGTAGGCATACCAGCTTACGTTCCCTTCCGGATCGGCCACAGTCTCCAGACGGTCCGCCGTATTGTAGGCATATACCGTCTCGGCTCCGTTCGGGTCGATCCGCTTCGTCAGATTGCCGACGTCATTGTACTGGAATCGGGTTTTATTCCCCATGGCATCGGTAACGGCTGTCACTCTGGCGAAGCTGTCATACGTATAGAGGGTACGCCCCCCTTCCGCATCAATGTATGCGGTCAGGTTGCTGTCTTTGTCATACTCGTATCGCTCAATATGGCCAAGCTCGTCGATACGCGCGGTTACTCGGTCACGCGGATCATATTCCAGCCCCGTCCGGCCATCCAGCGCATCCACGATCCATTTCACCCGATGAAGCGGATCGCGGATCAGCTCCTGACGGCCTCCCAGCGGATCCGTCATGATCTTTGCGAAGCCGTATTCGTCATTTTCGATCTGTGCCGTTTCCCCGTTGGCGTTGGTAACGGCACTCGGGATGCCCCGGTCGTCTACCTCGATATGGGATATACCGCCGAGCGCATCGGTCACCGAGGTCAGATTGCCCCGATTGTCATAAGCAAGCGTCGTGGTGTTGCCAAGCGGATCGATGATCTCCTCCGGCAAGTTCAAGGCATTATACCGGATTTCCGTCTGATGTCCTTCCGGGTCCTTGGCGCGGATCAGGTTACCGCTGCCGTCGTACATATAATGCCATATGTTGCCCCTGCGGTCGGTCATCTCGATCAGGTTATCGTGCTTGTCGTAGAGGAAACGTTCCGTTGTGCCATCCGGATATGCCATCGATGTCTTCCGGTAACGCTCGTCGTAGCCGTAGACAGTCTCCCGGCCAAGCGCATCGGTCGTGACCGTCCGCATCTCTTCCGGAAAGTATTGGATACTGCCCTGTACGCCTGCAAAATCCCGCTGACTCACGACGCGATCCAGATCGTCGTATTCATTGATCAGCGACATCGTTTCGTTCGGATTGAAAATTTCAATCAACCGATGCTTGTCGTCGTATTGGTATCCGATTGTTGCCCCATCGGGCAAAACCATCGCTGTCAAATTATGATTGACGGCGTCATATTCGTAGGCAGCATACCGTCCGGTGTGGTCGGTGACGCGCGAGACTTTGCCTCCGTCCCCATAGTCGAATGTTAGGCTGGCCCCGTTCGTGCTTACCTCGGTCAGCAAGCTGCCCAGATATGACAACTGAACGGTGTTGCCGTTCGGATCAACGATTCGGTATAGCTTGCCGTCTCTCCGGTATATGTAGGACCACCGTTGCGGCGTTTGCTGCGTATAGGTGCCGTCGGCATTTCTCGTGAGCGTATCGTATATCCCGTCTTGTCCGGTATAATGACCGCCCAAGGCCGGTTCGAAGCGGTGGCTCGCTCCTTCCGGTGATGCTGCATAGATGACGCCGTCTTCACGGAATTCAAGCCTCCGCTCATACGAATGGGACCAGCCGGCGCCGAAATCACCGTCATTGCGGCTTCGGCTATGATAGGTCAGTGTCAGATCAAGCGGTATAACCGCCTGTGCGGTCATGTTCGTATGCCGGAATACGAAGTCGCCCGTCGCCAGATTGACCGGGTCGAACGCTTCTGCAAGTGGATAATTATTTTTATTTGCGAATTCTTCGTGAATAAGTTCGCTGTCGCCTACAGTAATCTCCCCAGCTTGCTGAGGCTCCGGAATGAGCAGATTGACCCCTGCTTCAATTGGCCCATAGCACACTTGATCATTGCAATCTTCGACAGGAATATTGTTAAACTTGGCAATTTTAGCAATGCTATCTACGATCGCTTGCTTCTCGATGACTTTGTAATAATAGCTCGCCACAACCGCCCAATTGACATTCCAGTCGGGCGCTTCATAACGCAGCACGCTCAATGTTTCTGAGCCTACCGATTGCTTCTTGTCAAATTCCCGTGTGGCGAACGCCTGGATTTCAGCAATTTCATAGAGAGGTAGCGACACTTCAACTTCCCACTCACCCACATACTGTTCCGGGGATTGATCGGTCAAATCTTCAAAATCTGTGAAATACGAAGCATCTACTGGTATTGCGTTCGGTCCCCTTGAATTCACTTGAATGTTATTCTTCAGCGTTTCTTTGGGGTCTTTATCGTAGGTCGTATTGTCTTCGACTCTGCGGATGCGCTTCATCTGCAACTCCACCGTCGTACCGATCTCTGCAATTCCATTGATCATATGCTCCTGGCTGTCCGTATCCGGCTCGATCTTGATGGTCGGCGCCGGCGGAGCCGGATTCACGACGATAACGTCGCCTGATTCCCCGTAATCCGCAAAGCGCGTAGGTGTAACCCGGATCGTATAACTGCCCTCCTCAGCCGGCACGCCATTCACCTTGCCGTCCCAGACAATGGAATGCGCCTCTTCCGTCTTGTACGATCCACTGCTCAGCATGTCAACAGTCGAACCGCTTCTCTCCAGCGTAATCTCCGTATCATGATAATCTTGCGTATCGGAATTGGGGTCCGGATCGTCGAAGCTGAAGTTAATCGTTGTCTGTCCGCCGTACACCGAACTGAACTTGACAGGATCGATCTGCAGCGTTGTTTCCGCATGCGCCTTCGGAAGAAAGGTGTCCGGCAGCAGCGGAAGTCCCGTAAAGAGCACGAGACAAGCAAGCAGCAACTTCCCGATTTGTCCCCATCTTGATATGCGGCTGCGGTTAACAACTTTATCCATTGAATACCTCTCCCTTCATCGTCAACCATCTATAGATGACCGCGGCGGCTTCCGCACGCGTACTTGTATCTCCTGGATGAATCCGGCCGCCGCCTCCTTGTACAATCCCGCTTCGGATCACCGCCTCGACCGATGGCCTGGCCCAAGAGCTCACTTGGCCGGAATCGGCATAATCGGCAATTACGTTGCCGGATTCATCCCTCTTCAGTCCTGCGGCATTCGCCAGCATGACCATCATTTCTTCTCGCGTGACTTCCGCATTCGGCTTGAACATGCCGCCTTCGTAGCCTTTGATCCACCCTGCCGCAGCCGCTTGTTCGACCCATGGAGCAGCCCAGTGTCCTGCCGGCACATCCTTGAATGTTCCAGCATCTCTTATCTCTTCTGTAAGCCCCGCAGCCTCGACCAGCATCTTGGCGAACTGGGCGCGCGTCACGGACTGCTTCGGTTTGAAGTTGCCGGTTGCCATGCCGTTCACAATCCATCTGGCAGCTAATACTTCCACTTCCTGCCTCGCCCAATGGCCGTTCATATCCGTGAACGAAGGTTCATAGGTGAAGAGAGCATACATCCCAGGATGCTTCACCGGAACGTCGACGGTTTGCCATGCCGCATCAACAGTTCCGCCTGCATAGACCCATCTGTCCTCAGCTTCATCATACCTGTACACACCAGTTCGGTTAGCCAGATCGGCGGTCTCTAAAGGGGAGGCCAGTGCGATTGTCAACATCGCAGGCTTCATGAGCTCCGTTTCCGCCGTCCACTTCCAAGCGATTCCGGTCCAGGTCATCCCTTTCACCTGCTTGCCTTTCGTTCCAAGATCGCTATCCGAGTGGCTCTCCAGCACTACACGTGTTTTCGCCTCGAAGGTTCCTTGTTCGAATGACAGCCATGCCGATTCTCCGACCGCTACCTTGCCGCCGTCCGGTCCGATCACGACGCTTTCCGATTGCCGATCGGAATCCGCATTCGATGAATTGCCCGCTGGTTGGCTTGAGCCGCCTTCCGTCTGAATAATCGTTCGGATATTTAGATTCCCGTCCTGAACAAGCGTCAACTCATTACCGTTGAATCCTACAAAATCCCGAGGTCTTGTCGCGCCAAGGCTGAAGACATCCCCGCTATTCAGATCAGCGCCTTTCATGATCACTTCATCGCCGGATTTCTCCAGCCAGACGGCCGTCCCGTTCGAAATGCTCATATGTTTATATTCAGCCTCCGGCTTGGCCGGCTCGGTCAGATCGACAGGCTGCGAGTTGCTTTCACCCAGATCCATGAACGTATACTTGCTATTGCCGTCCAGATCTTTCTGCTTCCACAGAATCTGTTCGCCGTTAAAAACAAAGCGCTCTACATATTGGGAAAAGGGGAGTTCCAAAATTTTCTGATGGCTTCCGCCCGCGATCTCATATGCATACAGATCTCCATCCTCCGCCCCTTTATAGACGATGCGCCCGTTTCCAATGACCGGATTTCTGCCATTCCCCAGTTCGGTTAATGCCCCGCTCTCCATATCGTAAAGATGCATTTCGTAACTCGGGTTCGTCTGCCAGACGATATAGTTCCCGTCGATTGACGGCGCCTTGTGCTGACCGACCGTATCGTTTATTTTCGACTCGGTATTCGTCGTTACGTTGTAGCTGTAAATATCCCAGTTCATATCGGTCGCACCTTCTTGGTAGTTCCTCCGGTCCACCCATACGACGATCGCTTCCCCCTGTGCGTTCATCCCGATTGCGGGCGTATCGGCCGGCCTGCCGTGATCGGTAACAGCTACCATGAGGCCGCTTTTCACATTGCCATAATGAATTTGCCCGCCCGGACCGGAACCGTCTGCTCCTTTTCCCCGCCAGACGACGTGCTCACCGCTCATTCGCACCGGGCTGCCGTTAATGCTGAACGAGGATACCTCGTCCTTGTATGTATAGGCGTTCTCTGCAGAAGCCCCCTGTCCGTTTGAAAACATCAATCCTCCCAGCATGCTTGTGATCACAATCCCTTTTAATGCCTTGTTCCATACTCCCATAACCCGTTTACCCCTTCCAAAAACTAGTATTTTTTATTTTTGAGAACACAAAAAAACCACGTTAGCATTAAGCAACCCGGCTGTCAGGCCATGACTAGTCATGACGGAAGACCCGTGGCTTTGCGTCCCCGACTTTCGTTCGGGTTTGCCTTTTATTAAAGTTACCTGGTTAGTTCTCAGAAACTATCTTGCATGGTTCTATAAATCTAGTTACCCCCAAGATTATACATGCACATACATAATGTGACAATACAAAATAGTAAAAAAGTGCTAACAATACTATTTCTCCCGCTTGCGATAATATTTCGCATGTTTACGTCAATCCCCCTCGTATACTTCTAACAGAGATGATTCTCAAGCCCTCATCCATTACTCAAGAAAGCGTGGGATCTTATGAAGCTGCCCAGGTTTATTGATAAACTGCCCATTCCCCCTGTTTTGAAACCCGTTTCTTCCAAAGGCGGAGTCCGTTATTATGAAGTAACGATGTCGCAATTTCACCAATCTCTACACAGTTCAATGCCGGATACTAAGGTATGGGGGTACGAAGGCATATACCCTGGACCTGTAATCGAAGTTTCGAAAGGGGAGCGAATCAGAGTCAAATGGAGAAATGAGCTGCCCGACAAACACTTCTTGCCTATCGATAAAACCGTTCACGGCTCAGAAGGAGACACGCCTGAAGTTCGTACGGTCGTTCATTTGCACGGAGGCGTGACAAAAGCGGATAGCGACGGCTATCCGGATGCTTGGTTTACGAACGGATTCCAAGAAGTCGGCCCGGCTTTTACACAGCAGGTGTATGCATACGATAACCCGCATGAAGCATGTACGCTCTGGTATCATGATCACGCGATCGGCATTACCAGATTGAATATCTATGCCGGACTAGCCGGCTATTACATGATCCATGACCGCAACGAACGCTCTCTCAACTTGCCCAAGGAACGATACGATATTCCTTTAATGATTCAGGACCGCTGTTTTCAACAAGACGGCTCCCTTTATTATCCCTCTGCTCCTGCTGACCCTATCGATAATCCTGAACATAGGAATCCGTCAATCCTTTCAAAATTCATGGGCGACACCATCCTCGTCAATGGCAAGGTCTGGCCGTACTTGGAAGTAGAGCCTCGGAAGTACAGGTTGCGGTTCATTAATGGTTCCAACGCCAGATATTATAAATTGCGGCTTGGCACTTACGAATGGATGAATCAAATTGCAACGGACGCAGGACTACTTAATCATCCTGTACCGATGCAGACCATTGTGCTCGCTCCGGCTGAACGCGCTGAGATCATCATTGACTTTTCTGTCTATCGTAATCAAAAAATCGTGCTGTACAACGATGCCAAAGATAATTATCATGAATTTCCGGATGACCCGGAGATCAATAAGAAGCAAACACGATACGTGATGCAGTTCCGAGTCCAATCCCCCTTGCGAGGCGTTGATCGGAGTAGCATCCCGAACAGATTAAACCATATCTCGTTTTACAAAGAAGAACAGTCTGCAAGAGACAGATTGCTGGCCCTCATTGTGAGAGACGACCGTTACGGCCGGAAAATAAGACTGCTGGACAACAAATTGTGGAAGGATCCCGTCAGTGAAAAACCAGCTTTGGGAGACATCGAAATTTGGGGCTTGTATAACCTTACTACAGGCGGTCACCCGATTCATATTCATCTGGTCAAGTTTCAAATTTTGGACTATCAAGACTTTGACGTGAAGCATTATGAAGAAACGAAGGAGGTCCGACTAACTGGGCATCGTTATCCCCCTCCTCCAAATGAGAGGGGCTGGAAAGATGTTGTCAATGTCTATCCTGGCAAGTATGCTCGCGTTATCGCCAAATTCGCTCCCTACAGCGGCAGATTCGTTTGGCACTGCCATATATTGGAGCATGAAGATTACGAGATGATGAGACCTTTTGACGTAGTGGAAAAGTCGCTTTTCCGCAAAATGCTGCAATTATGGAAAGGGAATGGTTAGCTATTCGTTGTAAAATGGTAGCAGTTCGGCAAGCTCGAAGGAAGGCTTGATGCCAAGCTCGCGCTGTAACAGATCGCGGAAACGTTCATAGTGGGTTTGCAGCGCCTTCCAATCCTTCATTTCGCCTAACACCTGCATGAGCAGCAGATTAGCCTCTTCATCCAGCTCTTGACGCCGGACCAGCTTCCTTGCAATGGGCAGCGCAGCTTCGACCTGCTGTCCGTCCATGAGCATGCGGATTAATCGCTTGGCGAAATGATCATACAGATAGCCCAATCGCTCTTGCTCCGGAATGGCCCATACATACGACAGCTCCCCGAACAGCTCACCCGCATGCTGCTGCTCCAAGGTTAAAGCATCCTCCAAGCTAGATTCATGAATAGCTCCGAGAGCCGCTACTTTATGCTCGAAATCGATAAAGTCAACTTCCACAGAAGCTAATTCCAGACGGTACTGATTATGATTCGATACGACCATCTCTCGAAGCCCTTGTGAAGAGAGTGCTTTGCGAAGCTGGTAAACCGCCGTGTGAAGGTAGGTTTTTGAATTATTCAACGGCATATCGGGAAACACATGTTCAATAATGAGGCTCCTGGAAACGGTTTTCCCGTGGTTCAGGAGCAAGAACGCAAACAGCTCCTTGCTTTTGCTGGATATCCATTTCACTACGTTGCCCTGTCTGTCGCTTACCGTCAGACTTCCCAGCCCCTGTACGACCAATCGCTTGGGTTCATTCGCATCGCCGCCGGCCCCCGGCTGTTCCTGGCGCTTTCTCTTCGCCCGCTCCACAGTCTCCGACAACCGAGGAGCGGAGATCGGCTTCACCATGTAATCGAGCGGATAGGCGTCGAAGGCATCCAGGGCGTATTCCCTGTGGGATGTTACGAACACAATATCCAGCTCCTGATGGCGCTCTCGCAATTCCCGCGCCAGCTGCAAGCCGTTATCTCCTGCAATCTCGATATCGATAAATACAAGATCCGCAGTATGGTTGCGAAAATAGTCCAGCGCATCCGGCACTTGCCGCAAGCTTGCCGCTACTTCTATTCCTTCTATGCGCGCCAGACGCCGCTTCATAACCGTCAGCATTGCTTGATCATCGTCAATGATGACAACCCTCATGCACCTTCACCTCCAATGCCGAAACCGCGCAGCGAGAAATGGAAGATACTTCCCTGCTGTGGCGTGCTTTCCGCCCATATCTGTCCACCGCTCATCCGTACAAATTGCCGACAGACGTGCAAGCCCAATCCGGTTCCCCGTTCTCCCGCCGTTCCTGCCGTGGAGGCGAATTGCATGGGATCGAACAGCGACCCTACCTGTTCAGGCGACATGCCGACACCGTTGTCTTTGATGGATACTGTGACTATTCCGTCTTCAACTTCTGCACTCATCAGGACGCTGCCTCCCTCTCTGGAGAATTTGATCGCATTAGACAATAGATTGCGGAGAATAACCATAACGGCTTCCCTGTCCGTATATATCTTGATTTCAGCATGTATGTCGAAATCAACCTTCACCCGTTTCGTTCCGCTCTTAATCTGCAGCATCCGGAAGGCTTCATCCGCAATGGCGGACAGTCCCCACCACTGCGGATGAAGAACAACCCCCTCCTTCTGACTGCGAAACCAATCCAGCAAATTTTCAATCATGACAAACGTATTCCGGGTTTGCCCGCTTATTGCATCGACAATCTCATGCGCATCCGAATCCATCTGCGCTTTCGCTTCTGCTGGAACGCATGTTAAGAGCAGTGCAATTCATTAATTAAATTAAGCTGGAACCAGTTAACGGGCGTCTCAGGTATTTATCCTGACGGCGCCCGTTTTTCAAATTAGAAGCAGGAATATAAAAGCTGTTCATGTGGCGGTTTATTGACAACACACCGCTTCACGTATAGCGTTAGACTCATCAGTATGCAGAAAGGATGTGGCTTAATTGTTCGGATGGCTGCGAACGGGATTCATGCTGGCGGCGGTGCTGATTCTGACCCGATTTATCCCTTTCTCTTCTTTCTTCCGCAACGTCAATACGCTTGTGCATGAGTTGTCCCATGCCGTGGCCGCACTGGTTCTGAGAGGAAGTGTCATGCAGATTCACCTGTACCCCGATCAGAGCGGTGTGACGTACACGACGTTCGAAACGGGATGGAGAGTTATTCCAATCGCAGCGGCGGGTTATGCGGGGGCTTCGCTGTTTGCTGTTTGGCTTTTCGCGCTGTATGTACGGGGGAGCGTCAAGTCGGGCCTTGCGGTCATTGCCGTCACAGCCGCAGCCGCGTTGGCATTGTTTATCCGCAATGATTACGGCATACTCTGGAGCGCAGGCTTCGTGCTGCTGACGGGAATTGTGCTGCTGCTGCCCGGATGGGTGCAGAAGGGATATTATTTGCTCATCGCATTCTTGTGTCTGGTGGAAGCGTTGGTCACACCGTTCATCCTGCTGTATCTGTCCGTCGTTACCCCCTCAGAAGCGGGCGACGCGGCCAGCTTGAGTCAAGCGACCGCAGTCCCGGCGTTCATCTGGTCACTGCTGTTTGTTCTTTTCTCGCTTTGGTGTGCGCGCATCGCATTGAATCGGCTATTTGCCCCGAGACCTTCCAGAGCGGTACAGCACTAGACATACCGATTTTACGAAGCGGCTCTCATTTTGATACGCCTTGCGCTTCCCTCATTGGTAATTTGACCTGATCAAGCCCGTTGTCTTGGACGACTAACTCTTCGAAAAATTGAATGATCCGCTTCGCATAAGCTTCCTTATGTCGTC
Organism: Paenibacillus chungangensis; assembly: GCF_042675905.1. Classification (NCBI taxonomy): domain Bacteria; kingdom Bacillati; phylum Bacillota; class Bacilli; order Caryophanales; family Paenibacillaceae; genus Paenibacillus; species Paenibacillus chungangensis. The sequence continues at coordinate 79,206 of NZ_JBHTJZ010000007.1, forward strand.
GGTAGGACCCAACACGGCCTGCGTTCGCAACTCGCCAAAATCGAAAAACGTCGCGATGCGTCTCGTACATGTTCCTGCTGTTGCAATAGGGAATAGCGCGATCCGCATCGCCGTGGATAAACAATGACGCTTCTAATTAAACACTCTATATCTGTTCATACCGCCCCAATTGGGTAAAATACAAGCCGGCTTCTTTCACCTTGTAGCCGAAAGTCCGCTCCCATTCCGAAGCATAAGCCTGCACCTGCGGCCGATAGAAATCAATAAAGGACTGCAGCGTCTCTTCCGTCACACTGTCCGTCTTAAAGTCAACAATGACCCAACCATCTTCCTCCTCGAAGAGGAAGTCAATAACGCCCCGCGTATAACATTGCAACTCGTTGTCTTCGCCAGGCTTCTTGTGCAGCATCATCGGCACCTCGAACAACCGGCGGCGCGCGTGCAGACTGCGCTGCCAAAGCTCGCCGCCCAGTATACCCTCAATGACGTTAACAGCTTCACTTATATGATCCACAGCCAAGCCTTCCTCATCCGCCAGAAAGCGTACCGTATCCGCAAGTTCAGATGACTCCGCCATCCTCTTGCCCAGCCGCTCAATCGCACGATGTACGACGTTGCCGAATGCTATGCCTTTGCCTTCCGCGGACCATGCCGGCCGATCGCAGATAGCTTTCGTCTGGCCGGTAATGGATAGAACGGCATACGTCGGCGTGCCAATTGCATCCAATGTCTGTTTTCGCGCTTCCACCACATTTTGCAAATCTGGCCCTGCCGTCAACGCCGTCTTCTTCTCCGGCTTCATCTCCGGCACATCAAGCTCGCGTGCCAGATCCATTCCCTCTACGAGCGGTGTCCAAGGGCACTTCGCCGGCTGATCCGGATACAGGCTGATAACCAGCATCTGCTTCGGACGTGTGGCGGCGACATACAGCAGCCGATCCTTCTCAGCGTTGGAGAAAGCTCGCTCTCGCTCGTTCATCTCTCCCCAGCCTGTAGGTTGCGCGATCACTTCCTGCTTGAACGCGCCGATTGTTCTGCTTATCGTGAAGTAACCTGCCGCCGGATCTGCGGAACGATCAATATACTGCGTCGCATCGTGATCCGACTCCCCGCAGGGACAAGCCAGGAACACGACCGGAGCTTCGAGTCCCTTGGCCTTATGCAGATTCATTATTCGAACGGCTTGGTTGCCGCCAGCGTACAGGCTCGATGTCTCCATTCCCCGCTCTGCAAGCATTTGCTCGATCAATCGACATAATTCTGCCCAGCTAGCACTCGCTAATGAATCTCCATGTATGAGCTGCAACATTTTCACCAATGTCCCCGCTCGAACTGAGCCTGCAGGCAGCGTCGACACGTAGGGTAGAATGCCGAGATCATTCACGATCTCACTGAACGCAGTCGCCGCGCTTAACGTGCGAACCCACCCCTTGTACGTCTGAAGCTTGCCCAGCACCGGAACAACTGCCTTGGCCTCTTCTCTGCAGGACTCCAACTGTGGCAAGTCAAATAACGAGAACGAGAGCCCTTCCTGCTTATAAGCCCATAACTGCCGATCGCTCAACCCGAACAGCATGCCCCGAAGAACCGCGAGCAAGGCCGGTTTATCGCTGGAATCCTCTAAATACCGTGCCAGCTGCAGCAGTGCCAGCAGCTCCTCGTAGACGGTTGTACTGCCCGACGTATCAGCCGGAATGCCGTGCCTATCCAACTGTTCTGCGTACAGGTGGATGAACTCTCTTGTTTTCGTCAGAATCAGAAAATCACTTGGAACCGCATTCCGTCCTGCACCGTCACGATCTATTATTTGCAAATTGCCATGGCTGCACGCCCACGAGATATAGGCTGCGATCTGCTCCGCATCGATCCCTGCGACTGCAGCTTTGCCTCCCGGCAGCTTGGGATAGTTAAGCACGTAGATGCCATGCGGTGTCTTGCGACCGCCTCTGGAATGGTACGCACGCGTCTCCATCTTTACGAATGCAGCCTGATATTCCGTCTCCGAAGACGGCAGCTTGCCGACAAACTGACCATTGATGAAGTCCCCGATGGAACGTACGGAGCGGAAATTGGCCGACAGGCGCAATACGGCGCCGCACGCCTCTATGCGAGCTTTCACTTCATTATAGATGGAAATATCCGCCCTGCGGAATCGATAGATCGACTGCTTCGGATCCCCCACCACGAACAGGGAGCCCGGCCGAGGCGTAAGCTCCCGCCAATTCCTCTGGAATACACCAGCGTCAGCATTCCCAGTAAGCAGAAACATCAGCTCAGCTTGAATGGGATCGGTATCCTGGAATTCATCGACAAGCAGCCGCTGGTATCGCTTGGCGAAGTACGCTCTTACTTCACGATTGTCACGCATAAGCTTGGCGGCTTCCATGAGCAAGTCTTGGAAATTCAGCTTTCCCGCAGCATATCGGCGCGCCTCGTAATGGGCAAGCGCAGGCCGCACGAAGGCGATCAGCTTCGGATACATATATTTACGCCATTGCTGAAGGAATGGCGCCAAAACGTTGATCTGCCAATCGAAGAAGAGCTTCTTCATCTCGCTTGCATGCACTTTGGATGTCCATCGATTCAACGTCACGTCGAGCTTTCGGTCGAACGCCTTGGCCATCTCAAGAATATGCATATCATTCGCCTTGTCGATATACCGCAGCTTCTGACGCGTCTGCCTGACCAGTCGCTGAACCGTATCCCAGCCTTTCTCAGGCTCGACTGTTGGCATATAGGGCTCTGCGGCATCAAGCATGGGGAACAGCGTATCCCGAATGCGATCACAATCAGGCAGCTCCCGCTCCTCGCAAGGAAGTGCAACATCCGTGAACATAGACACGCGGTGGAACACGTCCCGAAGGGTGTTCACATCCACGCGCAGCGCCAATAATTCCTCCAGTTGGAATCGTGCTTCCTCATCCAGGTCAGCCATGTAATCGTCCCAACAGCTCGCGCGGAATTGCGCATCGCTTTCTTCATCCATTTCTTCAAATGAAGGGTCCAGGCCTGCTTCAATCGGACGCTCGCGCAGTAGCGACCCGCAGAACGAATGGATCGTTCCGATAAAGGCAAGATCGAGATTCTCCAGCGCCTTCGACAATCGCTCACGAACGATGGAAGCACCCGATGATCTCCGATAAGCTTTCTCCAATGCCAATCGGAAGCGCTCTTTCATATCGTCTGCCGCTTTATTGGTGAACGTAATGGCGGCGATCTCGCCGACGCTGACACCGGATTCGATCAACGCAAGAAGCCTGCCGACCAGACTAGTCGTTTTACCTGATCCGGCCCCAGCCTCCACGAGCAACGTTGTCTCTAAATCTGTCAGTATCCGATCGCGGTCTGCCTGATCGGCAGGCGCCGATAAGATAGGCGATTCAGCCAATTCTCTCCACCTCCAGCAATTTGCCAAGTGTATCTGCGTTCAGAGACGAATCGCGCTTGCCCGCCATCCACTCCGCATGAGATCCGCATACAGCCTGGTAATGGCACCACCGGCATGTCATCGCATCCTTGGCCGGGACGTAGATGCCGCTATTCCGAGATGCCAGCAGCTTCGCAACGATGACAGCCAATTCGTCTCTTCGATTCTGAATGCGTCTAACCTTCTCGCCGCGCCCACGCTCTGTGGGGAAGACGTATTCCGCCTCCGTCACCCGGGCTTCGGGGTCCACCCCCGTATCGCGAAGCCACTGCTCTACAGCGATGGCATACATCGCAAGCTGCAGCTGCGTTCCGCCGCTGAAATAATCCGAATCGTTGTACTTGCTCCTGCTGCCCGTCTTATAATCAATAATTCGATACTCGTGTGGCCCGATCCGATCGACCCGGTCGACGAAGCCTCTCAACTTATAACGAATATCATCGGACAGCTGTATCTCCATCGGCTCTCCATCAGGCGTCGCGAGCGCCAATTCGAAGAAGAGCGGTTGATCTCTATTGTCGACTTCATTGCGGTAGAAGACTTCCACATCTCGCCGGATTTCCTCGCATTCCTTAGCGAACACATGATCATTGGGAGCAGGGACGGCTACCGCATATTCCTCGATGACCGTCTCCATGCCGTCAACCAAGCGGCTTCTGTCGTGCCTGGCCGGCTTCGTCCCATTATCCGTAACGTCCTCCAGATACCTTCTGAAAACGTCATGCAGTAAAGTGCCTCTATCCCCCGCTTGTAGCCATCGGCTGCGATCAAATTCTGCGACATCCTTCGGACGAAGCTTTAATAGATAAAAAAAATAATAGTGCAACCCGCAACTCGCATAGGTCTCTAGTTGACTGACGCTAATGATATCCTGCTGTTGAACCGCTTCCAAACCAGTAGGTATTGCACCGGCATCAATGGCCAACCAACCGTCATACGCTGTGAGCTTCTCGCCTTGACGCAAGGCATGAGCGCGATAACCTGCAGCAAGATCAGGATAGCTCTCAAGCATGATCTGCCATCCATCCTTGCGCTTGTCGCCAGGTTCCTGCAGCAGCCCAGCCCACGAATCGATTCCGTCCATTGGAGCGGTAAGCTCGGCTGCATGCGCGATATCCATGACACGGTAAGGTTCGCCTAATGCTTGCTCTAATGCTCCGAAGTCCAGTGATTCATCTCCCGCCTGCAGCCGTAGAACTTGCAGCAATTGGAATGCGGAACCTTGACTCTTATGCTCGCCTACATCATAAGAAGCATAACTCAACCACACTTCACCCCGGATTTGAGACAGGCGGGACTCCCTCTCGCTTCTTACACGCTTTGCACGTTCCTGGACAGTCTCCAATGACTTGGATAGCGCCATACGTTCTTGGTCCAAGAGAAGAGGGTCTTGCACAGCGGATATACGCCAGGTTCTCTCATCCACACCTACGATCCACGTCCGCTCTCTCCCGCTCCAGCCGCCATTTTGCAGAGAGCTTACGTGAAGCATTCCCGGTCTCGGTGTTGCCGTAACGCGAATACGAATGCCTGCTAGCATCTCTCTCACATACGGAATCACTGAATCCATCGGCATAGGTTCAGACGGGCATGTGGCGTAACGCACAGTCATCTCCTTCAGGGCCGCACATACACTTGCATCATCCAGTGACCCCGTCGGCACATAGTTTTGGACGACATGCGACACCCATCTTAGCAGATCAAGCGGATTCCATTCATGACCTTCTGGTAGTTGATTCAACCAATCTCTCATGTAATGGTTTAACGCGGCGCCTTGCTCTCGCTCTTCCTCGGTCAGGCGTTCTGGGCGAAGCATCGCAACATATCTGTCCCTTCCCCATCCAATATTGGACTTCTCCAGGAAGCGAACCCACTCTGACCGGGACCAGCGTTCATCCGGGAACAATATGTGGCCGTGCCGCAGCAATTCCGCAAGCCGCTTTACCGGAAAGCCTTCTGTCACCCAATCCAGTATACCTGTGGCCGCTTTTCCGGCAGCGCAATAGATGAGCGGCAGCCCGTCCGAGAGTGTATATTCGATGCCCAGCGCTTCGACATGCGAGTACAGAATAGGTGCATAGTGCTCATAGTCAGACAGAATGATTTCCATCCGATCAAGCGCTATGGGGTCCGACAGCATTCTGCGAATTCCCTCTCTCACTTCCGCTAAACTTCCTGCTGCGCGAAACATCTTGCATCTATTGGTTGAAAACGCTTCGTTGGCATGGAATGGAGCATCCGGATCAAGGTAGCAGAGTTGGCCATCCGCCAGCTTGTGAATCATCTGCCGCTCCGCCCACGTCCAACCTGTTGGTGTAAACGCCAAATAGACGCTATTATCCGCTCCCGGTTTCAAGTATGCCATCAACCCGGCGATATCTGTCCGGCGGTTTTCCTGCAGATACCTTTCATACGCTGCGAGCAGTCTTTTCAAATATTCCCCTTTAAGCCCATTCGTGAAATGCTCCGCATTCACCTCGTCAGAACGAATTCCAGCCAAGCGCATATCGGATAGGGCACAATTTACTTTACTTACGATACCGGGTTGCAACATGGCCTCCGTAATATAACTCTTCGGATTCTCCTCGGCCAACTGCTTCATCAGCAGACGGACAACCCAAACAGCCTGCTCCTCATGGAGCAAGCTGATTTGTCTGCGATAGAGTTCAGCCTTCACATTGGCCGTCACTACGCCGCGAAGCGTCTGCACTTCTACGTTACAGACAGCTCCGTGGCGCTTGCATATTTGTTCGAGCAATTGGTGACCTTGCGCATAAGATCGTGCCAACAACACTTTCGGAGATAAAGGAGCCTCGTTGATTTTGCGATACAACCGATCGATCAGATCCATGTATAACCTCCTCACCCATAGTCCATATACCTGATTTCGATGAACCATACCTTCATTCCTTCCACTACTGGGAAATGAAGGAGGTATATTGGTTACAATATAATGCCTGTGCGGGGTTGGAAATCAGGGTCTTCCGCATCATAGAAGACCATCTCGCGTTCGAAATTTCTTCCGAACTGATCAAGCTTGTTCAAATCGAGATCAAATCCGAAGCCCGGACGGTCCGGCACAGCTACCTTCCCCTCATTAAATACAATCTGCTCCTGCAGGATGTCACCCTGCATGAAATTCAAATGTGTATCATTGGCGAACGGGAAGTTGCGCGAAGAGGCAATCATATGTATATTGCCCATCGTTCCGATACCCGTCTCTGCCCACGAGCCGGTCACACACCAGATGCCCGCTTGGTTGGCAAGATCAACAATTTGGCGCGCCTTCAATATGCCGCCCGCTTCTGATGGATACACCAAGAAACAAGCGCAAGCCCGTTGATCGATAAGCCGCAACGCATCCTCGAAGGTCGCACAGCCTTCATCGGCAATGATGGGAACGTCTACCGCTCTCGCCACTGCCGCCATTCCCTCGATATCATGGTACCTGGTTGGCTGCTCAACCATCTGCAATCCATACTTCTCCATGCTGCGAATCGCCTTGATGGCTGTTGGCACACTCCAGTTCTGATTGGCATCGATCCGGATTTTGATATCCGGTCCTACCGCTTCGCGCACAGCCCGCACCCGGTCCGTATCAAGCGCGATATCGCGGCCAACTTTGAGCTTTAACTCACGATAACCGTTTTCAACAAATTTCACAGCTTCCTTAACGTTGTTGTCAGGAGTATCAATGAATATATACCCGTTAAATTCCACTTCGGACTTGCATTTGCCTCCCAATAAATTGTATACAGGCGTATTGAATATTTTTCCCCGCAAATCCAGCAGCGCCATCTCAATGCCTGCCATGCCGTAATAGCCAATCTGCTTCCAGTTCACACAATATTCCTCAAGCTGGGCGAGAATTCCCTCAAGCTCCAACGGATCTCTGCCGATTAGGAATGGGGCGAATTCTTTGTTGACCACCGTTTCAATGACCGGAATCGTCGGTCCTACTGATTCCCCTATACCGATCAGCCCTTCATCCGTCTCGATCTGAACAATAAGCGAAGGCGCGCTATAGCGCGTTCCTCCAGACCATTTTTCACCTTTAAAAAAAGGAATTTTAATCGCTTGTGTTTTGACGGCTGTAATTTTCATCTTCCTGCCTCCTCATATAGATTCTATTGATCAAGATTGACGATGACCTTAATGGCTTGCTGCGGATTGTTGCGAACGAATGAGAGGGCCTCGTCCAATTCCCCGAAGTGATAGCGCTGTGTAATAAGCGGTTCGACCCGCACCGCCCCGGATTCAATCATCTGCAGGACGCGCGGCCAGACGTGCGGGTCATTGGTCGAACCCAGCAAGCGCAGCTCCTTCATTACAATGCTTTGAATATCGACGGCAACCGGGACAGCGGGCAATCCGAACAAGAGCAATTGTCCGCCCTTGCCCAGCAGAGAGATTGCCGTCCGCAAGGCCGTCTCCTCTCCGGCAGCTTCAATGACGATGCTCTGCGTGTCCGCTGCCGGCATGCTCTGCCCATCGGGTTCAGACAAGTTCACGATAACATCCGCTCCCAATTGCTCTCCCAATGCCAGCCGACTTGACTGCATGCCAATAAGGGTTACCGGTGAAGCCCCTGCCGCCTTGAGCAGTTGGACGAAATAGAGCCCGGTCGGTCCGTCGCCGACGACTGTCGCCGCCATTCCTAGCCGGATATGCAGTTTATCAACCGCTCCCAAGCAGCAATGGATCGTCTCGGCCTGTGAGGCTTCGTCCAGCGTTACGGAATCAGGCACAAGATAGATATTATCCGCCGGTACAATCAAATACTGCTGCCATCCGCCCGCATAATGAAGCCCGATCTCTCCCCCTTGGGGGCAATGGTGCTTATTGCCGGCACGGCATGCGGGGCATCTTCCGCAACCGATTAACGGATCGATGCAGACCCGATCGCCCACCTTCCAATCCCCGGCATGTTCGCCTACCTGCGTAACGATACCTGCAAGCTCATGCCCCAGCGGCAGCGGCGGATTGCTGAAGCCGGCTTCCCCGCTTAGAATATGCAAGTCCGTACCGCAAATGCCAATAGAGCTGATGGCAATCTCGACTTGCCCCGCCTGCAGCTGCGAACGCTCCGTCGTGCGCTGCCGCACTTCATTGGCTGCCGTCCACTCCCAGATGAGCTGTTGCTCCTTCATGCGATTCCCCTCCTATCAACTAATCGGTTGCAGCAGAGCTAAGGAAGCAAATGCGGTCCCCCGGTGACCGGATACATCGGCAGGCTTCGGAAGGCTTCCGCATAAGGCACCCCTATCGCCATCCCGCGCATGGCTGCAGGCCGCGCCAAAAACTCGATATAGTCCATTCCGTACATATGTCTCAGCCAATCGTCTTGGCTGGCATGGCATTTCAGCATTTGCCCTCTCTTATCAATCGTATCTGTAATATCGACATAGATCTCCGGCTCAAAGCCGATTGAGCCCAGATTATCCATGATGAACACATGTGGAATGTTCTGCATGGCCGGATATTCTGTTTCTATCAGCGGAACTGTAACCGGAATTCGGCAATCGATGGCAATCTCGCCACATATCCGATGGTCAGGATGATAATCATTCGGCCCATGGACGAACATAAAGTCGGGTGAAGCCTGCCGAATGGCATTGATGAAAGCAAGCCGAGTAGGACGATCATGGAACAGAAATTCATCGTCAAATCCAAGCCATATCAGCTTCGCACCGATCAGGTCCGCAGCCGCCTTCGCTTCTTCATGACGGATGGCGGCGATCTCCTCCTTACTTAATACAGGCGAGCCCACATTGCCATTGGTAGCAATAATAATAGTAACCTCGTCGCCCCTTGCCGCACACTTCGCCAATGTACCGCCGCATAGCGCTTCCACATCATCCGGATGTGCTCCGATGGCAGCTACTCTCATACTCCTCTCTCCTTCCAAAAATTGATGGTAATTTGATTTAATCATACACAGATGAATATTGTCAACAATATTTAAGTATAAAAAATTATGCTCCGTACCTGTACAAAATAGACAAGACGATCGGCACTTCCACTGTAATGTTGTTGACAAAATACAATATGAGAGCTACTCTTACAAAAAGAAGCAGCGAGATCCGCCTCGGCGAAAGTTGCTTTATCTGCCTAACAGGAGGTTCTAGATGGACGGCTTCACTTTCAAAAAACAAAAAAACATCTCGTTGCGTGAACAAATTACAAACGACATTCGTACAGCGATACTGAAAGGTGAAATTCCGGCAGGCAGCCGGTTGAAGGAAAGCGATATTTCGCAGCAAATGGGGGTCAGCCGCGCCCCTGTAAGGGAAGCGATACGTCAATTGGAACGTGAAGGCATTCTCATCTCCTATCCTTACCGCGAAACCGTCGTCGCTGATATTTCACTGGATGAGGTCAAGGATATACTAATTCCAATTCGCATGCATTTGGAAGAGTTTGTCGCTCGCAAATATTTGAAACAGATAGATGATGCCTTTATCGAAAAGCTGCAGCAAATCATTAACCAAATGGAGCGTTCCTATCAAGATGCTAATCTTGATGAGCTGGTAGAATTGGACATGCTCTTCCACGATACCTGGATTAGCCTGGCCCAAGAACGAACCGTACTGATGACCTGGAGAAGCATTCAGAACCAAACCAAACTTCATTTCATCAAAAATATCCGTCACTATGCCAGCGACACGATCGTTCAGGATCACCAAGCCTTGCTGGACAGCCTTGCGTCAGGCAATCTTGACCGCATAAGTGAGGAGTTGCGCTTGCATTTGAGCGGAGCAAAAGCTTTCCAGTTCACCTCGGATGAACGCACTGAAATGGAGTAGCTGCGACGTAAATTACGAGGACTCGAATCGATGAAGGGAGAGGTGTCTGAGGTTGATTACAAAACTGGAATCGCAATTGCAGCAAGCGAACTGTGATTACACGGTATTGCATAATGACGAGGGGGCTCACATTATTTTATTGACCCGCGGAGGACGTGTGCTCAATGTAGCCGCTTCCCGCAGCAATAGCTACGCTCCGTTCTGGACTAATCCGCAGGCATTTGCTTCACGGCACTGGAATGCGGGAGGCGACCGAACGTGGATCAGTCCCGAGCTTGAGTACTTTATAGACGATGCCGGACAATATGCCATCCCCACTCAGCTAGATCCAGGGAGCTGGAACGTTACGCAATACTCCTCGGAGGAAGCTGCTCTCCGAATGACATGTGAGCTTCATCACAAGAATGCCAATGCTCGTGTCGGTCTCAACCTGAACAAACATTTTCGATTGCTTTTAAATCCTCTTCACTTGAATCATTCGGCAGCACCCCTCAATAACCGCTCCGTTCGTTACGTCGGTTACGAGGTTGTCACTGATCTTCGCTTGGAACCGCTATCAATAGCCAGGGCTGAGCCCAGCCCTGGCTATTGCAGCCTTTGGAGTATTATGCAGCTTCCAGCTGATGGCACTGCTCTAATACCGACCAGAGGCACGGTTACTCCGTTAACAATGTTCGCCGAACGAGAACCAACAGATATCAAGCTCTTACCCGAAGGCGCCTACATTCAATGTGGAGGCGAATACAGCTTCAAGCTCTCATTCGACGCTATCTCTTCGACCGGGAGATACGGATACATTCGGCAGTTGAATTGTTCACAGAGCAGCTTGGTTGTTCGCCAATTCAGCGTCAATCCAGCCGCTAGGTATCCCGATTATCCCCCCGACAACCCTCGATATCTTGGCTCTTGTATGCAAATCTATCATGACGGCAATAGGCTGGGAAACTTCGCAGAATTGGAATATCAATCGCCCGCGCTGCCTATTGACAGAATCGGGCGAATGATTGACGCTTCGCAAGTGTTCCACTTCGAAGGTCCTTCCCCTGCCATACATCACATTGCGGAAGTCATGTTGGGAATGTACTCTAGATAGGCTTAACGCGCAACCAGACGATTGGTCAGCATGCCCAGCTTCTCGATCTCAATCGTGACGACATCGCCGTCCTTCAGATACACTTGACGCTCCGGCGGATAACCCATCACAACGCCTTCCGGTGTTCCGGTTAGAATGATATCGCCCGGCGACAAGGTGAAGTGCTGCGAAATATAACTGACGATTTCATCGCAATGGAAGATCATATCGTTCGTATTGGAATGTTGCCGCACTTCACCGTTGACGGTTGCTTTGATCGATAGCTCGTTAGGATTGCCGACTTCATCGGCTGTGACCAGATAAGGCCCGATCGGAGAGAAGCCGTCGCAGGTCTTGCCCAGCAGCCATTGGTTCGTGCGCAGCTGCAGATCTCGCGCAGACAAGTCGTTGGCGTTGCAGTAGCCGAATACGTAGTCCAGCGCATGCTCCCTGGATACGTCTCTCGCCGTCTTGCCGATCACGATCACAAGCTCCGCCTCATAATCGACCTTCTCCGAAGTCCGGGGAAGCGCAACGTCATCCCCATGACCGGACAGCGTATTATTGAATTTATTGAACAAGATCGGATATTGGGGAACGGGCATGTTCGTCTCTTCCGCATGCTTGCGATAGTTCAGACCGACGCATATAATCTTGCCCGGGTTGGTCACGCAAGGACCAAGCTGAAGTTCCTCTTCATTCAGCCATAGGGAAGCGGCATTCGCCCCGGTAGCTTTCTCCACCAGCGCGCTCAGCACGTCAAGCGCAGCCTCGCCTTGACCGATTACTTCGTCCACAATGGACGGCACATCTGCAACCTCCAGTTGCCGAGCCGCAGCCGCCACGTCAAGCACTCCTCTGTCCGTACGAACGCCCAGCAGGTTTTGTCCATCTACCTTATAAGTAAGCAGTTTCATTTTCATTCTCCTCGCCTATTAGAATTAAGCATTTTTGCCGAATACCACTCCGCCGTCAATGTACAACGGCGAGCCCATCATAAATTTCGATTCGTCCGACGCCAGGAAAAGCGCAGCTTGTGCGACATCCTCCGGACGCCCGATATCTCCGCTTAATTGACGGGTTTTCAATGAAGCAATTGCCGCCTCCGGATCATCGTACGAGGTTCTCAGATAGTCTTCCACGAACGGCGTCATAATGGTGCCCGGCAGCAGCGCATTAACGCGAATGCCATATTGCGCATAGTCGACTTGCATCGCCTTCGTTAGTGCCAGAACCGCGCCTTTCGTCGCACTGTAAGCCGCCCTTCTCGCCAGACCGATCTCCGCTATGCAAGAAGACATGTTGATGATATTGCCTGATTTTCTTGCCATCATCCCCGGCAGCACGTATTTGCTGGGCAAGAATACGCCTTTCACATTGACGTTCATAATTCGGTCCCACTGCTCCAGCTCTACTTCATGAAGCGCTCCAACATTGCTGACGCCGGCATTGTTGAACAACACGTCAATTCGACCATAATTGTCCATCAATCGTTCTACCATCTTTTCTACCATTTCCGCATTTGTCAGATCGGCATGTGCGAACGCGGCGGCGCCTCCGGCCTCCACAATCTCCCCGACTGTCTCATTGCCACTCGTCTCGTTCACGTCATTCACAATCACTTCTGCGCCTTCGCGAGCGAACAGCAACGCTGTGCTCTTGCCAATACCTGATCCAGCCCCCGTGATAAGCACGATTTTGCCTGTTAGTCTACCGTTTTTCATCTCTGTCCCTCCCTTTGTAAATTCGTAACGACGCTTCGTTGCTCATTACTGCCCATGTGACAGTACTTGCGCCAAAGCAGTCACTTCCTCGATAGCCAGCTGCTTTTTCCGTGCCCAACGAGACTGCGGAACAGAACAACTGACCGCGGCAACGACGCTTCCGTTCGCACCTATAATTGGAGCTGCAGCACAGCTGAAGCCTAGCACCGCTTCTTCCTCGTCGATGGCATATCCGTCCAGGCGGATCTTGGCAAGCTCTGCAAGCAACTTATCAAGCGATCCAATCGTGTGATCCGTGAAGGAGGATAGCCGTTCTTCTGGATACAACTGAATGACTTCCTGATCGCTCTTGTCTGCGAGCATCACCTTGCCCAGCCCCGTCGCATACGCCGCCCACGTCGTCCCTGGCTCAGAGACAAGGCGGACGGGAGACGATGCTTCTTCCTTCGCCAAGTAAAATACGTCTCGCCCTTCCAACTTGCCCAGTTGCAGCGTCTCCTCCATGCGGTCCCTCACCTGGCCGGCCTCGCGATAGAAATGCGACACCAGGTCGTATTGTCGGAAGTAGAGGCTGCCCGTTCGGCCAAAAAAAGAGCCTAGTCGATAACAATCTCTTGCATCCTTCTGCAACCAACCGAGCCGTTCCATTGTCAACAGCAACGAATACATAGAGCTTTTATTAATGCCAAGCTCCCGGGACAGATCGATTAGCTTACAGCCGGAGGGCGCTTCCGCAATCAACCCGATAATGAGATGAGCTCGCTCGAGCGCTGGAACGTTGTACTTGTTGATCCGATCCATTATACCTCCCTAGCACAGGTTCACTATAGTAAACCAATTATTATATAATAAACTAATTATACCTTCTATCTTCATTTAGATCAATGTGGAAATGGACGAAATGGCTGCGATAAGCGGCAATTTCCCCGAGCGTGGGACAATAGCGGAAGAGCGCATCGCTGCAGCGATGCGCTCTTCCGCTAATCGGCGAATTTCATTACCATACGTGATGTGGGGTAGCGTTACCTTATGCAATCGGCATTGCCGGCATGATTTGCGTGTAGTTGCTCGGTGTTTCGTATATGGACAACGCATACCTGGTCTCGGCTCCCGGACCTTCGATTTTTTGAATGGTCGCCGGAGCGGAAGCTCCTCTTAGCTTAATCTGAACATATACATAGTTGTCGTGCGTCGCTCTTTGCCAGAACGTAACCTGCTGAACGGCATCGAACCTGGACTCGTTGACGAGCGCGACTTTGCCTCCCGACAAGATGAATTTCACTTGAAGCGTTCGATCGAACGGATTCGCCCCGTTGTTCGGGACATCGCTCTCGGGTCTCTCCAGTGTCAGCACGTACGTTCCGTCATGACGGAAGCGCGTCAACAAGTACCGATTCGTATCGCTGGCCAGCACGGAATCCGCTACGATGATCCCTTTTTTATGCGGTCCGTAATGGAGAGCGACATGATTGTTCGTCGCGTCGACGAGCTTCGTGTACGCCCAGACGTTCGTGAACACAGAAGAATTGCTCGCCGGTACATATGTCGTGACATAGGAATCAATGAATTGCACCGTTTCTTGTTTGGCTTCGACGGCGTACAAATCGTAGGTGACCAACGCCGCTTTGGCCGCCGTGTTCGCAGAGAACGTACAGTTGTAGAATACGGCTGATCCCGTTTGTACACCGGAACCGTTGTCGAAATAGTTTTTGACCAAGGTCGTCCCATCGCCGCGGCAGATGACCAGCAAATTATTGACTTGCACCGGCTTTGTCGTATAATACGGCTGAACCGCGATTTTACAAAACTCCGCTCCGCAGTCGTTGATCGACACCATATTGCCGATCCGATAGGCAACCTCGGATGCCCCATCCGAGGCGCACCCGTTAATAGAGGAGTACGTGGAGTTGACCCAGTATGAGATAGCGACACTGTTCGTATAACATCCGTAGTAATGGTTGCTCGTGGAGTTGAAATAACCGGAATAGAAGCCTACGCCCGGGGAAGCACCCGCGCCCATGGACACTTTGTTGTAGGTGACCAGCCAGCTGTTGTCCAGCCATATCCCGTTCGTGCAATTCCGGATCGTCACTCTGGTGAACTCGGCCTGGGAGATTGAGAAGCTGCTCCTCCTTCCGCACCACATCCCATAAGCGGCCTCGCTGCTGGAATCAAGACTCACGTCCTCAATGACGACGCACCGAATACCCTTGACGGAATCGCCCTCCTGGCCGAATACAAGTACCGCATCCGCACCGTCTACCGTTGCGTTTCCGATCTTCCGGATGGTGAACGAACCTGTGCTAGCCGGGCTTGACAATGTCGAGGCGATTGGGCCGGACAGCTTGGTGGCCGACCGGATGACAAGCGGCTTGGACACGCTGTAGTCGCCGCAGCCGGTGACGTGACCTTGAAGATTGGTCAATACATGCTGTATCGCCGCCCAGCTATCGTTCGCCCCGGTCGGATCCGCACCATACCGGTCTATATGCCGGATGCCGTCTTCTTCCAGCAGCTCGAGGTAATTGCCGGAAGCATCCGTATGATTGCCGAAGCCGTCCGCGACTTGCGGCCAGTCGCTCCCCCGGTTCAAATAGGTCGCACCGCCGTAGCCGGCCCCCTCAACATATGAGATCGTGATATAGACTTCTCCGGCCGCGCCTTCGTAAGCCTTCATCGCCGCCACATCGGGGAAGACGATCGGGCATGCGCCATCCTCCCCGCAAAGCCTGGAGGCAAGCGGATGCTCCTTGCCTTCGGGGGCTCCCCAAGCGCTGTTTCCGAAGAAACCGCCCGCAGCAAGAGCCGCTCCCGCCATACCGGCGGAAGCGAGCAGCGTTCTTCTGCTGATCGGAGCGGATGAATCTTTTTCGAACTTTTGATTATCGGACATTTGTCTCACTCCTATACATACGATTTCACTGCAGTTTGCTGAATCGTTGAAGTTTCGACACAACCAGATCTGACCCGGAACCGGATATTCATCAAAGCACTTGTCCGTCCTTAAGCAGGCTATCCCTGAGTATTCCGTATTCAATATCCTGAACGGCCCGGTCTTCTTCGAGTGCAATGGCCGCAGCCGTAGCTGCAGCTTGGCCAAGCACCATGAACACCGGCTCCATCCGGATCGAGCCGTAAGCGATATGGGATGCCGACAAGCATACTGGCACCAGGAGATTCTGGCATTGCTCGCCCTTGGGCACGATGGCGCGGTATGAGACGGGATAAGGAGCCTCGATCTTGATCTCCACATCGCCTTCGTTCACACACGCGCCATTGATCACAAGGCGGCGGCAATTGTGGGAATCCATCATATAAGAGGCCAGACCGATCGAATCCTCTGCTACGCGCAGTCCGCGACAATGCAGCTCGGTCATCACTTCCTCGGCGACCATCCGGCGCGCTTCCCTGATATAGAGCTGATGCGGCCAGTTCGCCGTATCCATAAATTCATCGGCGGGCAAGCCCCACTGCCCAACCTCCTCGCGAACATGTGCCGGAACGCTGTCATCATTAGCGAGAAAATACAGCATCCCCAGGTTGTACCTCACATGGTCTTGAAATAGCTTCTCCCTTGTCGCGTAATTCGCATCCGGCCAAGCATGATTGGCTCCGATATAATCGGTGCTCACTGCTCCGAAATTATTCAAATCCGTCTTCCCGTTCGGCATTCTTACATGCAGCCGCATCGCATCCCAAATGCCGGAGCGGATATACCGGGACAGCAGCTCGAATTGCTGCGGATCATAGCCGGGAGGCTCCGGAAATGCTACCCGGTTGCCCGGCACATCCGTCAGGCAAATACGGAAGTTATACGCCTGAATGGAGTGATCGCCTTGCCCTTGTACACCGGGCTCAATGTCTGCGATCCCGGGCAGCAAGCCGCTGTCGGGCTTGCCTTCGATCATGTACGGATCGATACGGGTGTTGAACATGTGGTATGGCGAGCCAAACTGAATCCCGTTGCGCGTCTCTCCATACACGCTGTTCCCTTCCCGCCCTACCGTGTAGGAGACGCCGGCGCGTGCCATCAGATCCCCTTCATATGAAGCGTCGATGAACATTCGCGCCTTGAACACTTGCCCATTCTCCATCGTTATGGCGCTGATCTTGCCATTGGTCGATTCCACGCTGGCCAGGTGCTGCTCGAAGTAGACCGGAACGTCTTCCTGGGCCAGCCATTCGTTGAATATGTTCTGCGCGACGCTTGGCGCGAAATGCCAGGATGTGCCGTCGCCATCTTGCGGATCATACATGGCGCCGAGCTTCATATAAAACTCGCGGGCGATTCCGCCAATGGCCGATTTGCGGCCAAAATCTGTCGCGCCGAGACCGCTTGCCGTAATGCCGCCGATATTGCGGCTGAATTCGGCGATCACGACCCGAAGTCCCATCCGGCGCCCCTGGATTGCTGCGGCTACTCCCGCTGGCGTGCCGCCGTATATGCACAAATCCGCAGTTACCGGATTTGGCTGATCACTCTGCTCATCTCGCTGGTAATAATACAACTGACTGAAGTCCGTCATCTTCTTCCACTCCCAATTCATTCATAGGTTATACGTTCATTCCTTGACGCTGCCCAGCACGATACCTTTCACAAAGAAACGCTGAAGCAGCGGATACACGGCCAGAATCGGCAGCATGGCGATAAAAACTTGCGTGGCCCGGTTCGTTCGATCCGACAGCAATAATTGCATCTCGATATCCATATCGCTCATGAATTGAACATCGGACTCTACGACGACCGTACGCAAGTAGCTCTGCAATGGGTAATTGCCCGGATCGTTCATCAGAATAAGCCCGTCGAACCAGCTGTTCCAGTGGCCTACAATCGTGAATAGAAGGACAGTCGCCAGACTCGGCAGCGATAAGGGCAGCACGATGCGCCACATAATCGTCCAATGTCCCGCTCCGTCGATCTTCGCCGATTCATCCAACTCCTTCGGCAGCCCGCGGAAAAAATTCAACATCAGAATCACGTTAAACACCGGAACGGCGGCGGGCAAGACAAGCGCCCAGATGGAATCCAGCAGACCAAGCTCGTTGATAACCATATACCAAGGAATGAGCCCGCCGCTGAAGAGCATGGTGAATACAAAGAACCAGGCATAGATCGTTCTCCATCGGAATTGCTGCACTTCCTTCGATAATGGATAAGCGAGCAGTACGGTCAGAAGCATATTGATAACCATCCCTATCAGCACCCGTTCCACCGATACGAGAAAAGCTTGCCAGAACGCCGAATTCCCGAACACGTAAAGGTAAGACACGACAGTGAAATCTACGGGCAGCAAAGCGACTTCACCAGACGCCACCGCCGATGCGGAGCTGAAGGATACCGCCAACAAATGTAGGATCGGAAATATACAGCTGAAGGCGAGCACGGTTAAAAAGGTGTAATTGAACATGGTGAACACTCGATGGCCGAGCGACGCCTGTTGAACCATCTGTCCAGTTCCTCCCGTCATAAACCATATTTCAAAAAATTCTATAATTGGCGAAGCGATAGGCCAAGTAATAGGAAGCGGTGATCATCACAAAGGACACAACGGACTTGAGAAGCCCGACTGCGGACGCTACACCGTATTGCACTTGCTGCAGGCCTAGCCGATAGACAAATGTATCAATAATATCTCCGGATTCGTATACAAGCGTATTGTACAAATTGAACACTTGATCGAACCCGGCATTGAGCACGTTACCGAGACTTAGCGTTGCCAGCAGGACGATGATCGGAATCATGCCCGGCAGCGTGACGTGCCAGGTCTGCCGCCAACGATTGGCCCCGTCTATGACAGCAGCTTCATAGAGCACAGGATTAATGCTTGTAAGCGCAGCCAAATATACGATCGTGCCGAATCCAAAATCCTTCCATACATCAGTCGTCACCAGCGTGAATCGAAACCAATCGTTATCGCCCAGGAAAAAAATCGGTTCCATTCCGATCGCCTTCAATAGCTGATTGATCAGTCCGCTGTTCGGTGACAGCAGATCAATAAGAATGCCGCTCAGAATGACCCATGACAAAAAATGCGGCAAATAGACAAGCGTTTGAAAAACGCGTTTGAAAAACGACTTTCGAATCTCATTCAGCAAAATGGCCACGACAATAGGTACGACTAAACCGACAACGATCTTCATCGCTGCGATGATCAACGTATTCATTAACACACGCGATGCTTCCGGCATCAACAGCATGTATTTGAAATTGTCCAAACCGATCCAAGGAGATCCCAATATCCCTTTGGATGGCAAGTACTTCTTGAAAGCAATCATGGCGCCTGCCATCGGACCGTATTGAAACAACAGGACCAGTAGAAAACCTGGCAAGACCATCAGATGCAGGACCCAATTTCGTTTAAAATCCGATAGCATGTCCCTCTACTCCCATACTTTTATTACTTCCGGCTTTTGTACCATTCGTTCACTTCCTCCGTGATCTTATCGCCGCCAAGACTTCTCCATTCCTCCACAAACGTGTCGAACGCTTCAATTGGAAGTCCTCCGAGAATAATCTTGGTGAACGTCTCGTTCTCCTTCGTCTGCAACAAAGCCATCCGTTCCGACATCGTTGGCGTGGGAGCGCCTACAAACTCGTCAAAAACATATAAATTGTTCTCATAGGCTTCCTTCAAATGAGCCATCGTGCCGCCTTCCTTCGCAACCATCCACTGATACCACATATTTCCGTCCCCGTTCAAATAGGCTTGGGCGCCCTCATATCTCGCGATACGGTCCATACTGCTGCCAAGAATGGAAGGATCGTTGTTCTTCAGCGCTTTCGGAAGAAGCTCACCGGTAATGATATGATAATCCTGTAGATTGGCCATGATCGGATTAAGCGGATAGAAGAACTCGCCTTTGTTTTTTCGGTCTTTGCCGAAGACTAGAATCGAATTCGATTCATCCGGCTTGATCTGATTTTCCATCCATACATTGAGCAGCTTGATAGCCGCTTCCGGATGCTTGGCATTTTTATTGATCACATAATAAGACGGTACTCTGTATGTGGCTTGATTTTGCGCGGGCTTATCGTCAATGGAAGCAATTTGATAGCTTTTCCACTCGGCCGTCATTTTACCGTCCTTCACCAACGGTCTTTGGATGCTTAACGTATACCAGAACGCGCCATATACAAGGCCTAATTGCTCGGAACCGTACATCTCCGCTACTTTTGACCCATCCTTGACAGCGAATTCCGGATCGATTTGTCCTGCCTTGAACATATCCTGCAGCTGTTTCAGCGCGGCTTTTACTTCCGGCTGTATGCTGCCGTAGACAAGGTTGCCGGACTCATCTTTCTTCCAGATTTTCGTGTGAGCATGGAATCCGTTGAGAAAGCCTGTAAGCATGTTCAAGTCTTTATCAATCGCGAGCCCGTACGTTTTTTTGCCATCCGCATTCCGCTTCGAGAACGCTTCGGCTATGGTAAGCACATCCTGCATCGTCTTGGGCTCCGGCAGGTTCATTTCCTTCAGCCAGTCGGTCCGCACATAGATGAAGTTCGCCCCGCTGTACGGACTGTTCGTCTGCGGGATGGCCATCAGCTTGTCGTTGAACGTGGCCGTCTTCATCTGCATGCCGCCGTCCTTCGTCATCTCATTCTTCGTATCCTCGGAAGCATACTGTTCCCATAATTCCGTAATATCCATAATCATGTCGGAATCGATCAGCTGCTGCAGATCGGTTGCTTTGACGTTATAGAAGTCCGGCAGGTTGTTGGAAGCGATGCTGATCTTGATCTTCTGATCATAATCCGTCACTGTCCAATCGTTCTTGATCTCAATGCCGAGCCTTTCCTTGTAATAATCATATATGGCGTTGTTATCAATCGTTTCCCCTGGATCGAAATACTGCTTGTTGCTAATGCCCCGAACCGTCGTAACTGTGATCGGGGGGTCATATTTCGTGAATGGCCCCGGCTTCTCCACGCTTTGATCCGATTGCTGCGAGCCCTGATCCTGCTTCGACTCATTCGTTGAATTGGAGCCGGATGACGGCTCCGGTGCTGGCGTCCCCGTGCCGCTGCAGGCTGCTACCAATAGCAGAATCGCAGCCAGGCAGCATAGCGTGATTGATCTTCCTATTCTTTTCAATACCCTTCCCCCTCAAGTGGATAGATTCACCGGTGTTGATCCGATGTAGTTACAGTATATAGGGCGTTCCAAAGGCCCGTAAGATTCATATCATGACATTGCGTTACATCTGTTTACACGTTTCCAAGCCCTTAAGAAAGCGCTTGCTAAATAAGTAAATAGATGTAACAAAGGTGCGATTATGCATCTTGTGTTTCATTTTTGAATGAACCTATACTTGTTTTTATCCTACGTAGAAAGGCGGTTTTATTATTGTCGACATCCACATTTCAATTCGATCCCATCGTACCGTTCTTCTTTGCCAAGGAGAAGCGGCGAGACATGCTGCATGCGCTTCGTCGCATGAAATATGAAGCGGGTATCCGCAGGTTCGTGCTGGTGTTTCCCTATTGGTACGGAGAAGCGAAGGAGCTGCATGCGCTCGAAGCTTACGAGAATTTCGGAGATATGTTAAGAGAACTTCGCGAAACGTTGGCCGCAGACGATATCGAGGTGGGATGGTGGTGCGCGCCCAGCTTGCGGGTGGGACCGCAAAAGGTTGTAGAAAGCGAAAGTCCCTACTACTTCCAAAAAGTAGTCGGTATTGACGGCGCCTTGTCCAGAAAAGCGAACTGTCCGCTGGACAGCAATTTCCAGGCGCAATACTGCGACTATCTGCAGGCTGTCGTCAGCAGAGGTCGGCCCCCCGTTATCTTCTTCGAGGATGACTATCAGATGAGCCATCATGATGTCGTCGGCTTCGGCTGCTTCTGTCCGAAGCACTTGCAGCGCTTCGAGGCCAAGACGGGCCGCAAAATGACGAGAGAGCAATTGGAAGAACTGTTTCGTCAAGGCGGCGATCTCGCTGTCCAATACCGCACCTTATGGGCAGAGCTCATGAAGGATTCCCTGGTGGAGCTGTCGGAACGCCTTCGAGCGGCAGTGGATGCAATCGCCCCGGACACCAGAATGGCGTTGTGCCAACCAGGAGTAAGCGATTTTGACGGCATGATGACCGGTCCGGTAGCCAGGGCATTGGCCGGTAGCACCCGGCCTCTCATTCGATTATTCGGAACGGAATACAATAGCGACGCTGCCCAAAACTTGCCTAGAATCACGTTCCATATGCTGTACTCCAAGCAAGTGCTGGATAGAGACATGGAGCTGATTCATGAATCAGACACCTTCCCGCATACCCGGTTTTTCTTTTCCGCCGTCAAACTTCGCGCGTTAATAGCGATTTCCATGTTGTACGGTCTGGATGGCTCTCTGTCCTATATTACCCAATATACAGACGGTCCGCTGGAAGAATCGGCTTACATAGAGATGATTAGAGACAGCCGACCATTTTTCACGGAACTGAGACGCACCACGCAGCATTATCAATTCGTTGGACCGCGGATTTTGTATCGTCCGCAATCGCATGTTTTTCGGCCCATCGAAGGAGTGAGAGCGCCAGTCGTGAACGCCCCCGCCTGGGTGGCTGCGCTTGGCAGCATGGGCATCCCTTATACTCCCGGGACAGGCGAAGGGCCCGTCATGGCCTGCGGGGAGGACGTACTCGATATGAGCGAACAAGAGATTACCCGGCTGCTTCAAGGCGGCGTATTCCTGGATGGGGCAGCTGCATACCATCTGAGCCAGGCTGGATACAGTGATTTGCTGGGAGTCGAAATGACGGGATTCGAAGCCGATGAACGAGCCTCTATCGTCCATGAGAAACTGACCGAGCGAAATCTGTGGAACGATCATACGGCAGGAACGACCATGTACCATACCAATTTAACTGGCAATACGGCTTATAGCCAAGGCCTGTACAAGCTGATTCCCGGGCACGATAGCATCGTCCTATCGGAATTCGTGAATGATTACGAAAAGCCGGTGAGCGCTTCGGCCGTCATGTATACGAATCGCTTGGGAGGCCGGGTGGCCATCATAGCTTTCAACTTGCAACTCCAGTGGTTCGCCGCGGTGCATAATTACAAGCGGAAGCAGCAGTTCCGGGGCATCATCGAATGGCTCGGCGGCCGCAGCTTGCCCATCTTCGCTGAGAAAGATCCCAACCTGTTCATCATCGCGAAGGAGGAGAACGCTACAGGCAATAAGTTGGCCGCCATCATCAACATGGGCATGGATACCGCCTCCCGTCCATCCTTTGTAGTGGATTCTACGTGGAGAAAGCGGCGCGCGGCATACTTGAATGATCATGGCGACTGGATCTCATTGCCTGAACCGAACTGGCATCCATTGGACAATGACAAGTTCAGATGGGTTTGCCCGATAGCCTGTTCGACGTTAAGACCGCTGGTGATCAAATTTTCAGATGAATAGCTCTTCCGCTTCATACCGCTCACCTGGCTTAGGGGAGCGGTATGTTATTATTTACCCTTGTACTGCTTTGCGTCCGCGGTATTCTTGAGGTGTGACATGAGCATGCTTCTTGAAGAATCGAATAAAGGACAGCCTCGATTGGTAGCCGACCATCTCCGCTATTTCATAAATTTTGTGCGAAGAGTTCAGAAGCAGCTCCTTCGATCTGTTAATGCGCGCCAGCGTGATATAGTCCGATATGCCGATCCCGCTGGAATACTTGTACAGACGTGACAAGTACGACGGGTTCAGATGGACCAATTCCGCCAGTCGCGACAAGGACAGGTCATCCATCAGATGGGTGTCGATGTACTGGTTAATCCAACGGACAATGTCATGTCCATCATCAGATTCGGACGTTTCCGCACATTGCAACAATAGCTGTGCCAGGCCCCCGAAGTATTCCTCTATTTCCTCCCAGGACCTCCCGGAATCGACATGCGTCAGCATCTCAAGTCCGTATTGGGCCAGCTTGTTCACATCGTGTGGATGGACGTTCAGATAAGACAGGAAGACGGCAGCCAGCGCATGATACACCTCCAGCTTCCGGAAGCCTTTCCGGCTCCCTCCGGCAGCGTCGGACATAATCTCGGAGAACAGCTTATCGAACTGTTCCCGCTCGCCTCTTTCCAAGTAATGGCCCAGCACTTCGATTTTCTTCAGTTTCTGGCTATGCAGCTTCGATTGCTCCCAATCCACTTCCGATCCTGTCGTGACGCTGGTCATCGTGTCCGTTAAGTCAACCTCCCGGCACATTTCTTCTTGACCAAGCAATAGGAACTGCAATGCGGCGAATGCTTTGGGCACCTCCGGCCAGTTGACCGGCGATTGCGTAATCAGGAACGATACAGGCAAGCGGAGCGACGCTCTGCAAGTCTGCTGAATCCGTTCCAATGATTGCCTCTCAATCCCGACACTGTCCCTATCTGCACACCGCGGGAACAACCATAGCAGATTCGATTCATCATAAGTGAAGGAAGTCAGCTCTACAACGCCAGAGAAACACTCCTCCACCAGCGATTGCATCGCCTCCAACGAAATCCGCCGTTCGGACGGGGCAATGCCTCCCCAAGCATCGATCCGTCCCAGCAGCAAGCAGATCGGCTGTTCCACCGATAAGCCAAGCTGAGCCTCGCGAAATTTCTTGCGCATTTCCTCCGTCGATAAATTGATCTCGCCAAGTACCACCTCTCTCAGCAGCGCTTGCCTCAGCACAGAACCCGCCCGTTTCGTCTGCTGCTCGGCCAGCTCCAGCATCCTGGACGTTTCATTCTCGCTCTCCAATTTAGCCATCGCCTTCTGCACCGCTTGAACGATCGTATCGTCGCTTTCGGTTTTCAGAATATAATCGAAGCCGCCTCCGGATAACGCATTTTTGGCATACCCGAAGTCTTCGTAGCTGGTTAGAAAGATAACTTTACAGGACGGCCAGCTAGTCCGAATCTCGCCCAGCAGCTCAATCCCTTCCATTCCGGGCATTTTGATGTCGGACAGAACAATGTCCATATTCGTCCTGTTCATCATTTCCAGCGCTTTATAAGCCGAGTAGGCCTTGTAGAGCTCAACCTCATCACTAAGTTGCCTGCGAAGCAACGATACGATGCCATCGACAATAATCGGCAAGTCATCCACGATCAGAATCCGGTACATAGCGCACCCCTCATTTCTATTATGACTTAAAGTTTGAACGTGATAGACACACACAAGCCGCCGAGCTGTGATCTGCTTGGAACAATGCCGCTTCCCGGGCCGAACATGAGCTCAACTCTGCGATGCACGTTGATGAGCCCCGTCGTTTCCTGTGAATGGTTGCGGGCGCCGGCAAGCCTTGCGCTCATAGCTTCGATGTCACGATCGGTTAGGGTATCGCCATTGTCCTCTATCCTAATGTGCAGATATCCTTCTTCCACAGCCGTGTGTACGAACAATTCTCCTCCAGAGGCAAGTGCGCCATACGCATGCTTAAAAGCGTTTTCAATTACAGGTTGTACGATAAGCCTCGGCACGGATAGATCGTTGTATGCTTCATCCAGCGGCTCGAACTCGATATCTACGTATGGCCCGTATAATACGGAATGTATTTGCACATACGCCCGCGCATGCTCCATTTCCTTCGCCAGCGGAATTTGATCCGCCATATCCCGGGTAATAAATCGAAAGTAATTGCCGAGATACAAGACGAACTGGTAAGCCTCCTCGTTGTTACATTCCTTGATTAGCCGATTCAAACTAAAGAAGCAGTTGTACAAAAAATGCGGATTGATTTGTGACTGAAGCTGCTTCAGCTCTGATCGCTGATTGCGGATTTCCTTCTCGTACACTTCGTGAATGAGCACGTCCAGCTTGGACACCATGCTGTTAAAGCGATGATACAAATAATTGAATTCATCCCGCCTGGCGTCTACATCGATAGTTAACAGCTTGCCGTCCTCCACTCTGCGAAACGCCGATACGAGTTTCCGCAAGGGGTGATGAATAATTCTATATAATGAGTAGGCGAGCAGAAAAATGATCACCACAGAGAAGACAAGCAGACCCCAAGTCCATCTCTCATAGCTTTTTAGCGAACCGATGATCTTCTCTTCGAGAACGTAGACCAGTAACGAAGCGCCCAACAAGTCCGATGTCGTGTAGGACACCATGTAGGTGGTTCGGTCCAATTCAAGCGGCAGCATGCCGGATGCTTGCGCGAGACCTTCCTCTTCCTGACTGTCGATCACCACTTTTAACCGTTGCAGAAGCTCTTCATCCCGCTCGTTCGAGATGCTCCAATCATCGTCAAGTCCAAGCAGGACGGAGTTGCCTTGCTCCTGGCTCACAATGTTGCGCAATGTATGTTGAATCACGGACTGCGACAGCTCGACAGCGATGACAAAAACAGGTTCGCGCTCCGAAATGAGATGACCCGGAAACCGCGTGCTCATAAATAAGCGGCCATCATGCATAATGAGCCGGCTAGGATTAAAATTTCCCTTTAGCATATCGTATACTTCTGATGTAAGCGAGGTTTGGTAATCTGTAGTGGTTATCGTCCGATTCATGAGTGGAAGGAATACGGTCGCTTCACTCACATACGGGCTTGAGCCTTTTAATAACTGGAGACGCCTCTGGATGGCTTTCACTTTATCTGTAAAATTGCTAGGTTCCATATGCTCTTCCGAGATGCCCAGCTCCAGCAGATCCTCATCCACCGCAAATTCGTGAAACAACTGGACCACGACAGAGAGCCCTGTCTCCAGCGACTGCATATAGAAGGCGTCCCGGCTTTTGACAGACTTCGTAATTTCTTCGCTAATACTCGCCCCGCCCATCCGATTCAGCGCCAGGGTCAGCGAAGTCAAGGGGATCCATAACACCAGCAATGTCAGAACCACCTTCATAAATATAGATATGCCATTTCGTGTCAGAGAACGTTTTATCATCAAGTCACAACCACCAGTCCCTTTTAACGATAGCGCTTTCATTACGCGATTGAATGAGCACCAGCGAGAGTGGCAGCTCATCGTAATCGTCTGTCTTTAGAACTATCATTCGACAATATCGCCTCTAATTCCTGCCACTCATTTTCCAGTTGCAGTCCTAATGATACATATCGGCTAGAGCTCAATAACAACTCGTCTATCTAACATAGCAGGAAGATTACATATTTCTCATCTCATAAATTTTCCGCAAGGTATTGAGGTGCAGTGACTTATCTTCAGGCGACTCGGCGAACTTATACCACTCCACAAGCCTGTATCCGAACAGAATAAGGATATGTTCGTAGATACAATGATCGGAGATGTGCGACACATCTGCATATTCCGAAAAACCCCTGTAATACGCCGTAATGCCAATCCCTTTAATCCATTTCCGGCGTGGCTGGATACGGCATGTACCGGCACGTTGGCAGCCATTCCCTGAACCTCGGCTAACGGTGCGCTGAAATCCGGGACCAAGTCGGCTTTTGTTAAGATGACGACAGGCTGACCGCCGCTCTGTCGCGTCTGCGTCAGGTATCGCATGATGCGGCTGACCTTGAAATCCCAGTTTAGGGACGACACGATAAATACGTAATCGAAATTCGTTGCTACGACTTGCTCCAGTATCGTCTTGGCATACCCTGCAGCGTGTCCCGAATAGTCCGCGCGGGAAAACTTAGAGCGGCGAGGCAGCAGATTGGCAATGCGCGAAGAGCCGCTTTCGTTGTATTGCAGAAATACAAAATCGCCAACGCAAGGAAAATCCTCCCGAGTCCCCGCAGTGTGGTAGAACGCGCCCTTCAATACAGCCGTCACTTCTCCCCGTTCGGTGATAACGGTATATTGATCACGCTGAAGTTCGGTAATTCTTCCGGGTATTAAGCCTTTCGGCGGCGCTTCGTCTTCGATATAGCCATATTGCTTCAAATCCATCATTGAACCCATCCTCTCCAAGTGTATAAAGTTGTCTGTGGGCATAAAAATACCGCGAACAAGCAGCCTCCTAAGAAGCAGCTGTTCACGGCGAAAAACCAAAAGTCGGCTAATACAACAAGGACACGACCTTCATCTTATCCCGCTGACAGCAGTATTCACGAAAGGTTACTGTTCACGGCATAGCCCATAACACCGGTAATATTCTCGGTCGCTCTCATTCCAAGCAGTACAAAGATTGGAAGCTGCTATGCCCGATATTCGGTTAAGTTAAAACCACCAATACCATATAAGCAGTCACTTAAAACCTCTCCTTTCGCGGAAAAAAAAATGAAATACTATCTCACTTCTATAGTCTGTCATAACCCTTCGTGAGAAAGCAGTAGAAAACTTAGTTATAAGATAATTTTACCTGTTAGCTTCCTCTCCAACTGTCTCATACATAATGGTAAGCAGGCCGGGCAGCTTTCCATTAAGAAGAAAGAGGATAAACACTCTAAATCGAGTAGGCCTATGCGCATGCGCATAGGCCTCTCACAGATCCGGACATGCGGGTCATCGCATCCGGACATGCGGGTCATCGCATCCGGCTCCTCCAGTGATTATCCCCTCTGGGGATGAAGTTCTTTGTAAATCGTAAGAAGACTACATAGACCGATTTCCTCAAACCACTTATTTGGCATTGCATATTGGGCATAGGTGGAGTGCGAACTTCTCCACGCTGTCATGCGTAACCCCGGCATTTCCTTGTTGTCCCATCCTCGTCTCCGCATTTCTCGATGGAGCTTTCTTATCTTCTTCCAACTGCGCAGCTGAACGGCTCGAAGACGTCTCCTGACCCAGGCATCCCACTGTCGAAATCGACTTTGTACGTCTCCAGTCCCAAAGTAGTTTGCCCATCCTCTAAGATATGGGTTGAGTATCTTCTTCACCAGTTCTTGCACATTAACGGTCTGATTCCGCCTCGTGATTTCTTTCACTCGTTCCTTGAATTTCACCACGGCTTTATCTGATGGTGTCATCCGTTTGCCAGGTTTAAATTCATGACCCAAGAAGACAAATGACTCTCTTTTACTGTTGGCGATCTTCGTTTTCTCGGGATGCACTTTCAGTCCCATTTCTCTTTCTAGCAACTTAACGACTGACTTAAGCACTCGTTCTGCACCTTTCTGCGTCTTGCAACAGATAACGAAGTCGTCTGCATAACGCGTCAGTCGATGCCCTCGTTCTGTCATTGCTTTGTCGAGTGGATGCAGATAGATGTTTGCCAGTAAGGGACTGATGACACCGCCTTATGCAAAGTAAATCATTATGCAAAGTAAACTTCATAAAGCCGCAATATAAAAGGATCTTTACTCCATTTACTTTGCATAATATCTGACCTACTTGAGTTCAGATAGCCATGAAAGCAACGCCTGGTCCTGGCCCCAGTCAGGAAGATTGTTATCAATCAGATCGGGATAGGCGTTTTCAATCGCTTTTCTTTTTGTCTCGGTATCCGCTCTGGCATAGAGTTCTGTCGTTTTTAAATCGACATGCCCAAGAAAATCGCGAATGTAGATGAGGTTTACTCCTGCCTGTAGTAGATGCATAGCCTTGGAATGACGAAACATATGTGGACCTCTGTCAAGATAGTAGACACAAAATTTAGTAATTCACCGTATTGAAGTGATATTGTTGTTCAAAATCAGTAGGCGTACAATACCCAATTGACGAATCGATGCGCTCGTTGTTGTAAAAGACCTCAATGTACTCAAAGATGCTTTTCTCGGCTTCGGAACGGGTTGCATACTTGTTCAAGTAGATCAGTTCTTTTTTGATGAT
>NZ_JBHTJZ010000008.1:0-153411 GCF_042675905.1 Paenibacillus chungangensis
GAACCACATATATTTAACATATTTAGCACAATTTAGAACGACTTATTAGAGGCACAATCCATGTCAAGTTTAATGCAACGCTACTGAGGATTCATACACTATTTCAGCTCGCACACCCCCTTTCGGCGCTCCAGTGTAGGATTCATACACTATTTCGGCGCGCATGCCCCCTTTCGGCGCTCCAGTGTAGGATTCATACACTATTTCGGCGCGCACTCCCCTTTTCGACGCTCCAGTGTAGGATTCATACACTATTTCGGCGCGCACACCCCCTTTCGGCGCTCCAATGTAGGATTCATACACTATTTCAGCTCGCATGTGTCTAACCACTAACTTCTGATATACAAATTGAGCTTTATACGATTTGTATACAATAAAAATGCGGCCACGCCTCCCATCCCTGTAACAGTCCTTCAAGAAGGATTGCCGGGAATCGGAAGCTTGACCGCCAAAACAAATTGTCCGCTTAATGAATCTCGTAGTACCAATTGGTGTCCTTCACAAGCCGATAAAGCTGCTCCTTCGACTTCGACTGCTCTCCGTCGCTTCCACTAGCGCCATAAGCGAGCATCAGCTTCGTCAATGCCGCTTCCACGGACATGCCCGCCAGCATAATGGCGCCGGCTCCAATTAGCTGATGCGATGAAGCATACATCGCATCCGACGCATTCTTCACGGGAGCAATATACACATCGATGCCGTAAGCCGCACAGCGCTTGATGAAGGCAGGCAGAGAATAAGCCCCGCCTTCAAGCCCGCATGCCGTGCCGGAATGGTGCAGGTCGTGCAATACCGCCTTCGGCTTGCGCTCCGTCCATGTATATAGGGAATAATCCAGTCCCGGATACGGCTTCACGTACACGATGTCAGAGTCGATAACCGGTACATCGCCGTTCCAGCTTATCGGGGATTGCGCGGGCCGCAGCGTATCCGGCTGGGGATTGCGCGCATCCTCATGCCAGCGGAAGCGTCGCTCTTCCATGTGCCCGTATACCAGATCGTAAGGGCTTCGGAACTGATCCGTGAACGGCTCGCACTGCATCAGGCGTGTGCCAAGGTATACCTGGCTAATACCCGCAGCATTCTCATAGACGACGAACACCCCAGGTAACGTCTCTCCCGCAATGAAGTCAATAGCGCTCGAGAAGTTGCGTAGCCCGTTGCTTCTTGCATCCGCAATGGGATAATTGCTTGCCGTCAGCACGAGAGGTATGGCGATATCCGCGAATAGATAGCCCATCATCGCCGCTGTATACGCCAGCGTATCAGAGCCGTGCGTGACGACAATGCCGTCATATGCGGAGCCCTCCGCCTGACGACGAATACTCGCTGCAAGCGCCGTCCAGTCTCCGGGCGTTATATTCTCGCTTAACAGATTGAGCGGCTGAATCGTCTCCAGCCCCACATCCGTTCGGACAGACGCACTTCCCACGTAGGCTTCCAGCAAGGCATAGGCGCCGTCCCCATGCACGTTGATGGAATCGCCGCTCGCCTTGCTCCCGATCGTACCGCCTGTAAATACAACCAAAATTCGCTTCATTGCCGCTACCACTCTTTCTATGACCATGACTTGCCCTTGCTCTAGTTCTGATTCTGGTTCTTGCTCCAATTCTGACTCAAGCTTTAAGCCTCTTCTGCATTATCTCTCATGGGTTAGAATACCACGAATAGTATGGATAAATACAATTCATAGCCAACGTCGCCGATATTCCTGTTACGAAGGCAGTACTGCCGGAATCGCTCCTTGCTTATTCACGAGTAGCGGCGAACTGCTCTCTTGCAGCCTGCTCGCCGCGCTCCATGAACGGCCACCAGTTCGCAGCGCCGAACGTCCGCACCATAACCGGTATGAATAGCGGCAGCATGACGAGTGCGTACAGGAACAGTCCGCAGAGCACCATCGTGGCGATCTGAAGCAGCGACAGTACGCCGGAAGGCAGCATTGCAGCGAATGTTCCGCCCAGTATAATCGCGGCGGACACAATTACCGAGCCCATGTTCTTCATCGCTTCCAATATGGCCGTCTTCGGCTCCAGATGCCGATATTCCCGGAAGCGGTCCATCAGGAAAATGCTGTAATCGACGCCGAGCGCGACGAGCAAGACGAAGCCGAAGAACGGAACAGCCCAGCTAATGCCGGAGTAACCAAGCAGCTCCACGAAGATCAGCTCGGTTGCGGCCTGCGACGTATAGAACGTAATAAGAAGCGAGATAACCACATAGATCGGTATGATGACGGAACGGAACAAAATTAGCAGAATGACCAGTATGCCGATCAACATCAATACAACGGTCCGTGAATAGTCCGCTTCCGATATGTTGCTCAGATCATGATTCATGCTGGTGACGCCGCCTATCGCCACATCGGATTGGCTGAACGGCGTATTCTGCAGCGCACGCTGGACGGCCGACTTCACCGCGTCGATCTCCTCCATCGCCTCCTGCGAATACGGATTGCTCTCGAATATCACGTCCAGCTGCGCCGTCCTCCGATCCGGAGACAGATAGACATCGAGCGCGGCCTGGAACTCTTCGCTTTCAATCGCATCGGGCGGAATATGCCAGCCCGTTATTTCTTTATTCGGCGACTGAGCCAAGCCCTGCAGATAACCGCCTGCCGAAGCAAGACCATCCGTCACCTGATTCAAGCCGTCTACGCTCTGATTCAATCCTCCAGTCAGCTCGCCGAGCTGACTGCTTAAGGCGTCGAAGCCGCTCTTCAGCTCCTCCTGCCCCGCCGCAAGCTCAGCCAGACCCCCGGAGACCCCGGGCAACTGCGCGATAATACTTCCTTGTCCGGACGCCGCTTGCGCCACGCCTTGCTGCAGCTTCGCAAGACCGTCGGCCAGGCTCTCCAGCCCAGCCGCCAAGGCCGACTGTCCCTCAATCGCTTGAGCAAGGCCGACATTCGCGCCCGTCATGCCTTGCGATACGCCCGCCAACTGCTCATTCATGCCCTGCAGCTGCGTTCCAAGCGCCTCTGCTCCTCGCTGCATGCCTTGCAGAGCGCCCAGCGCTTCCTGATAGGCTGCGTCCTGCTTCAGCTCTGGATAGCTCTCCTGCAAGCTGCCAATTCCTGCGGCTACGCTGCCGAGACCTTGCGCCAGCTTCGCGTGCTCCGCAGCGATCGCCTCATAGCCCGTGGTCAACTGCGTTAATCCACCGCCCATCTCCTGATACCCAGCAAGCAGCTCCTTGCTTCCTGCCGCCAGTTGGTCAACGCTCTCCTTGGCGCTACGAAGACCCGCCTCAAGCTCACTCGCGCCTGCCGAGCCGTCAAGCAAGCCGCTTCTGATCGCCTTCAGTCCAGCCTCAAGCTCGCGGATGCCGGATTGAAGGCGCCTCGTTCCGGCGGCCAGATCTCCCGCTCCCTTAGCTGCTTCAGCCAACTTCGGAGCATTGTCGTTCAAGGCGCTGCTCGCCTCCGCCAGTCCTTCGCTAATGGAGCCAAGACCATCGCCGCTCTGGCCAAGTCCGTCCTCCAGCGCGACCACCTGATCAGACACCAGGAACTCTTCCATCTCTTCCCCGGTCGGTCTCGTCGCGCTGCGCACAGCCTGCACGCCTTCTACCTTCATTAATTCGCGTGCCGCACCCTCCAGCGTCGCCAGTCCCTCCGGCGTGTCGAACGGCTCTTCGCTCTTCAAGATGACGTTGGTCGGCAGCGTCTCGCCCGGTCCGAATCTGTCCGCGACAATATTGAAGCCTTTCACGGAATCATAACTTTCGCCGATTTCTTCCAGCGTATTGTACGAGATCGCCCCTTTGTACGCCACTAATGATGGTACAATCAGTACAGCCAATATGACGATAGCGAACAGGGGACGCTTCAGCGAGAACTGGCCGACCATTTCCCAGAGCTTGCTCTGCTTATGCTCGACAGAGCCTTTCGCTGGCCAGAACAACGCGTTGCCGAGCACCGACAGGAAGAACGGCACGAGTGTGAACAACGCCAGCATCATAATGGCGATGCCCACGGCTACCGCAACAGCCGATTGGTACAGAATGAACGTCGACAAGCCGATAGAAGCGAATCCGACGAATACAGCCAAGCCGGAATACAAGACCGTTTTGCCTGCGGTACGATAAGTATGAATGATAGCCTCCTGCTTGTCGCCAAGCCTGCTCAATTCCTCCTTGTAACGACTAATTAACAGAATGCAATAATCCGTCCCGATACCGAACATGACCGCCACCATGAATATTTGAGTGAAGTTCGATAACGGGAAGTCCGCATACTCTACGAGGAAGGCAACGACGGACTGCGATACCAGATAAGAGAATCCGATCGTTAGCAGAGGCACTAGTGGCGCTGCAGCCGAACGGAAGACGACGAACAGAATAATAAGAATAAATCCGATCGTAATATACTCCGTCTTCTTCAGCCCTTCTTCCGAGCTGATGATGACATCTTCCGTAATGATCCAGTTGCCGGTGTAGTAGTGCTCCACATCTACATCCGACAGTGCCGTATAGAGCTCCTCCTTCACCTCTGCCAGCTCACGCCCGCCGGCTTCGACCTGCAGCAGCGATATGACGGTACTTCCGTCCTCCGACACCATCTGCTCCGCCAGTTCCGGCGTATCGAAGTGCGTCATGACAGAGAGAATGCCCAGTTCGTCAGCTGCGCTCTGCAGCTTGGCTATACCTTGCCGCACTTCCTCCATTGCATCGCTCCCGATGCCGCCATCGCGATGGAAGGCCAGCACCGTCGTCATGCCAGCCATCTCCTCGCCGCCGATCTCCTTCGCCATCTCGTCGGCGATGGCCGACGAATAGCCTTCCGGAACGGTAATCTGTCCCTTCTCTCTTACGAGCCCCGCCATATCCGGCGCGGTGAACAGGAGCCCAGCGACGATCATCACCCAGAACAGAAGAACGAACCATTTCATTTTTAGTATTGCATTCATCGTGATCAATCCACTCCCGACTTATATCTTAGTTAATTTCTCTGCCAGCTTCTCGTAGGTCTCAATAAATTGAATAGCCTCTTCCTGGGTGAAAAATTGAATGAGTTGCCCTAGAAGCCCCTCTACTTTCTCTTCCAGCAATCGGCACATCTCTTCCCCTTGCTCCGTCAAAGCCAAATGAATGATTCTGCGATCCTTCTCTTCCGGTATTCGCTGAATATATCCCTTGTCTGATAATCGTGTAATGATGGCCGTAATAGAACTCTTGCCTACACAGAATATATCCGCCAGCTCTGTCGACGTGCATCTGCCTCGCTTATTCAGATAGCCCAAAGTAGCGTACTGATCAACCGTAATGCTTTCCGGCATGAGTTCCCGAATGAGCGCATTCAGTCGACGGGTAACGATGAAGTCAGCCTCCTCGTAGCGATGTATAAGATCTTTCAGTATGATCGGCTGCATGCCACCTTTCCCTTCCTTTTGGTTTCACTATCGAACTATTTCACTATAAAACTTTATCAGAGATGATTCCGCTTTTCAACTGCCGCAATCAATTATTAGGAAAAAGAAGGAATCCCGCGAAAATTGTCGAATAGTAGGAAAAATGGTTATGGCATCAGGAGGACACTTGTGTATCGACTATTAGAGCTATCACGCCATAGACAAGTAACTATAGCCGCTTATCTGGCATGTCTGGCATTGGCATTGCTGACACAGTGGGTCAGAATCCCCTTCCTGTTCGGGGCGAGCCTTACGTTAACAAGTGTATTTCTATACTTAAGCGTACGGCTATTCGGCTTGCGCGGAGGTTTGCCCATCGCCTTCGCCGTTCATGCGGTCGGAGTCTTCTTGTTGAAAGAGCCTCTGTTTTTATTAGTCGGGCTTCTTGAGATCGTTGTCATCGGGCTGCTGCTGCGCAAGTTACACGACCGTCTGTTTTACTGCGCACTCCTATTCTGGCTCCCTCTGGGCATGCTCATATTGTACCTGTTCCTGTTGATGCAGGAAGGCGCATCAATGAATGACGCCTTGCTGATCTGTTGTATCGTGACCGTCAACAGCATTGCCAACGCTCTGTTCGCTGAGATTATCGATCAATGCTGGCCGATCCGCCATCAGATTCGTCCCTCAAGCGGAGAGACGGAGCAATCTGTCTTGTCTCTTCGCAAGTATTTGCTTTACTTTACCATCGGTATCGTAATGATTCTATTCTTGCTTAACATATTCGTTAACAGTGTCAGTTCATTCAAGGAAATTCATATTTACACGAAAGAATTGGCAGTGCAAGCTGCCCACGCGGTGGAACAGGAACGGCTTAGAGATGAAGCCCAGCAGTTGGAGCGTCTCCAGCAACTTCTCGGCCGTTACGATACGGATATGTACGTTGTCATCATTCTTGATTCTAATCGCCGAATTATCGCTTCTAGCGATTCCGAGGCTGCCGACCATATCCGCTACTTAGCCGACGCGAGCTCATACATGAAGCTGAGCGACCATTATTATCTCACCCGTCATAAGCAACGGTTCTCGATATGGGAAAGCTATATCTGGCATAACGAATCATTCATATATGTGAAGCCAATCGAAGGGATCGGCGAACTAATAGTGGCTATTCCTCTGGGTAACTATCGGGAGCATTTGTTCAACAAGTATCTGTATCACTTCGCCTATCTGTTCGGATTCACGCTTGCGGCCGCTCTTGTCGCACTGCTTATTAACCGGCTTATCGTGCGTGATCTGAACCGGCTTGCCCAATCGACGACTAACCTTCCACACAGGCTGAAGCAGCAGCATATCGTCGAACTGCCCGTAAGCCGGATCAAGGAAATAGATGATTTGATCACCAACATCCGACTGATGTCTGGCAGCTTGCTGCAGCTGTTCCAGGAATCGCAGTCCAATGCCGAGCGTCTGGCGGCGCAAGCCCAGCTATTGAGACAATCCGAGGAACGCCTTCACCAGCTCGCTTATTACGACAGCCTGACGGGCTTGCCTAACCGCCTTCACTTCTCGCAGCAGTTCTCCGAGCTGATCGCGCTCAGCCGTCCTGATAACAGTCAAGGTCTAGCTGTGCTGCTGATTGACATTAACCGCTTCAAGCAAATTAACGACACACTGGGGCACTCCGCAGGCGACCGTCTTCTGCAGCAAGTGGGAGCGAGAATGGATCTTCTGTCATGCAAGACGAGCTCTCTCTTCCGTCTGGGTGGAGACGAATTTGTCTTCCTATGCAGCTATACGCAGCACGACCAGTTGACCCGTCTCGCCCAATCGATCTGCCACATGCTGGAGGAGCCGTTCCTTATGGACGACTTGCCGCTGTTCCTTACGGTGAGCATCGGTATAAGCATCTATCCGCATGACGGGCCAGACACGGAGTCCGTCCTGTCGAATGCGGACATCGCTATGTACAACGCGAAGAAGGAGGGCGACAGCAGCTACCGCTTCTTCGATTCCGGCGACGCGACTTTCATATCGGAGAAGCTACAGCTTGAGAACGGGCTGTATAAAGCTCTGCAGGAGCACCACTTCTCGCTTCACTATCAGCCGAAAGTGTATGCCGCTACAGGTGAGCTGTGTGGCATAGAGGCGCTGATCCGCTGGCAGCATCCCGAGCTCGGCATGATTCCACCCGACAAGTTCATTCCGCTAGCGGAAGAATCGGGCTTCATTCTGGAGATTGACCGCTATGTATTCCGTGAAGCTTGCCGGCAAAACAAGGCGTGGCAGGACGCTGGATACAAGCCGATTCCCGTCTCCATCAACATATCGGCCAGACACTTCTACCAGGGCGATCTGAAGGCCATGATTATTGAAGTGCTGAACGATACCGGACTTTCGCCGCAATATGTCAGTCTGGAAATAACGGAGGGTGTCTTCATGCGTCAGTCAGACCATGTAATCGAGACGATCGTCTATCTCCGCGGCTTGGGCATTCAGATATCGATCGATGACTTCGGCACCGGCTTCTCATCGCTGAACCAGCTGCAATGGCTGCCGATCTCTGATGTGAAGCTGGACCGTTCCTTCATCCGCGGCATCGCGAGCGATGATAAGAAATCGTCAATTGTGAAAGCGATTATCGAGCTGGTCCATAGCATGAACATGAAGGTCGTCGCCGAAGGCGTAGAGACAGTCGAGGAATCCCAATATTGCAAACTGCTGAAGTGCGACGAACTGCAAGGTTACCTGTTCAGCAAGCCGCTTGCCGCGGCTGACCTTGAGAAGAAGTTTCTTCCAATAAAGCTTTGACAAGCCTGCACTCTCCATCTAAGATTATGAGAAAACCTAGTGAGATATAATAGAGGAGGCGCTTACATGGATCAGGCAATCACACAAAATCAGGAAGGCTGCTTCGGCGAATTCGGTGGCAGCTTCATCCCGCCCGAACTACAGGAAGTCATGAATTACTTGACGGAGCAATTCAATACATTCAAAGACGACCCCAGCTTCAACGAGGAGTACCGGTATTATCTGCGGGAATATGTAGGCCGAGAAAATCCTCTAACATATGTGGATCGTCTGACGAAAGAATGGGGCGGCGCGAAGATCTACCTGAAGCGCGAAGACCTGAACCATACCGGCGCCCATAAGATCAATAACGTCATCGGACAAATCCTGCTGGCCAAGCGCATGGGGGTCAAGCGAATTATTGCAGAGACCGGCGCGGGCCAGCATGGTGTAGCGACGGCGACGGCGTGTGCCATGTTCGATATGGAATGCGTTATCTATATGGGAGCCGAGGATACGCGCCGTCAGGCGCTGAACGTATTCCGCATGGAGCTGCTCGGCGCGAAGGTTGTGCCCGTGGCAAAGGGCCAAGGCCGCCTGAAGGATGCGGTTGACGAAGCACTTGGCGACCTGGTCGCCAACTACAAGAACACCTTCTATCTGTTGGGCTCCGCTGTGGGCCCCCACCCGTTCCCGACGATGGTTAAGCACTTCCAGTCCATTGTCAGCGAAGAATCGAAGCGGCAGATCGTAGAGAAAGAAGGTCGGCTGCCTGACGTTGTGCTCGCTTGCGTAGGCGGCGGCAGCAACGCCATCGGAGCGTTCGCTCATTACCTGGACGAGCCGTCGGTCCGCTTGATCGGTGTGGAGCCGGATCAAGCGCCTACGCTGACGGAAGGCGTACCCGGTGTCATCCACGGCTTCAAATGTCTCGTGCTGTTGGATGAGGATGGCAATCCGAAGCCTACTTACTCTATAGCAGCCGGGTTGGATTACCCAGGCATTGGCCCCGAGCACAGCCACCTGAAGACCAGCGGAAGGGCAGAATACGTGACCGTAAGCAACGAGGAAGTGCTGGAAGCGTTCCAGGAGCTATCCCGGCTGGAGGGCATTATACCGGCGCTGGAGAGCTCACATGCCGTTGCTCATGCGAAGAAGCTGGCGCCGACCCTTCCGAAGGACGCCATTATCATCATTAATCTGTCCGGCCGCGGGGACAAGGACGTCGAGCAAGTATTCCATATGCTGAAGAAGTAAGAAGCACGCCACTATCGATAAGGGCCTATACCCTCGGATTCGTCTCGCGTCTCCGAAGGCATAGGCCCTTGCTCCGTTGTTATGCCGGCTGAACGGCGCCTTGTTGCAGCTGATACATCGCATAGTATTTGCCCTGCTTCTCCATCAGGGTATCGTGATTGCCCCTCTCCACGATAACGCCGCGGTCGAGCACAAGAATCTGGTCCGCCGCCCGAATCGTCGACAGGCGATGGGCGATGACGAACGTCGTGCGCCCTCGCTTCAGCACATCCAGCGCGCGCTGGATAATCGCTTCCGTCTCCGTGTCGATGCTTGCCGTCGCCTCGTCCAGAATAAGAATCGCGGGATCGTAGGCAAGCGCTCTGGCGAAGGAGATCAGTTGCCTCTGCCCGGCCGACAGCGTACTTCCCTTCTCAATGACAGGCGCATCAATACCGCCTGGCAGCTTGCTGAACATGTCGTACGCACCGACATCTCGCAGCGCCTGTTCTACCTTCTTCCGGCTGATGTTCGGATTGTCCAGACTGACGTTCGACGCGATCGTACCTGTGAACAGGAACGGGTCCTGCAGGACGATTCCCATATGTTCACGGAGCATCTGCTTCGGCATCCCGCTGGCATCCATCCCGTCGATCGTAATCCGCCCTTCTTTAATGTCATAGAAGCGGAAGAGCAGATTAAGAATGGAGCTCTTGCCCGACCCCGTATGGCCTACCAGAGCAACAGTCTCTCCTTGGCTGGCATGGAAGCTGATATTGCGAAGCACATAATCGTCCTTCTTATAGGCGAAGGATACGTCGTGGAATTGGACATCACCCTTGTAGCGCGCTATGGAGCCCGTCTCCACATCCGTTCCCTCCTCGTCCATCAGCTTGAACACCCGTTCTGCTGATACTCGGGCTACTTCCAGATTGGACAGCTGGTTCACAATGCCGACGATCGGAGCGAACATCCGGTTCATATAATCGATATAAGCGTATAATGCACCTACTGTAACCAGCGTACCCAGCGTGCCGCCCCAGAACATCCACACCACAATCAGGAACAACACATTCCTGACGACATTGACCAGATTATGCGAAGTTAACGAGTTCAAGCTGAGCAGCTTATTCTGATATTTGAAATAATGATCGTTCAGTTCATCGAATTCCTCCGTCGTCTGCTTCTCGCGGCGGAACGCCTGAATGATCGTCATGCCGCCGATGGATTCATTAATCATGCCGTTAATCTCGCTAAGCTTCGTACGAATAATGCGGTTATACTTCGCCGCGAATTTCCGGTATACGATAATCCACAGCACAAGTATCGGAATGAGCGGCAGCGTAATGAGGGCCAGCTTGGCATCCAGCAAGAAGAGCGCGCCGAATATCGCAACCATATAGATTGTACCGGTGAAGAAATTCGCAAGCACACCTACATAGAGCTCGCGAATAGCTTCCGTGTCGTTCGTAATTCGCGAGACCACCTGCCCTGCCGATAGATTGTCATAATATTGAACCGGCAGCCTCTGTGTCTGCGCATACACATCGTTGCGCATGCGGCGTACGATACGGTTCGCCGATGTCTGCAGCATAAGACGCTGACCGTATGCGAACAAGGCAACGAGTACGAGCAGACCGAAGTAGATGGCCGCCAACTTCAGCAGAGCCGGCACCTCCGGCGCATAGAACTCGAATAGCTCTTTCGCGCTCAGCTTCGAGACGGAGTATGTCTCCCGCTTGTCGGCATCGCTGTCGGTCACAGTCAATCGTTCGCCGCTAACTTCCCGAACCCCGCCCTCGAAGCGAAGAGGTTCATTCAGGAAGTAATAGCTCCTGCCTACTTGCAGCACGCGAACCTCCCTACCCTTCACCTCGCCTGGTGCGAAGCGATCCTCGCGCTTATACCACTCGCCCTTGTAGCTTGCCGCCTTTAGCTGCTCCCCCTGCACCTGGTGCCATTTTTTCTCAATGCCCAATATGTTGTCATCGATCATTCGCTTGGCAATGAGCGGTCCCGTCAACTCTGCGCATACAGCGAGTACAAGCAGCAGCAATGCGGCCAATATCGTTCCTTTATACAGCATCGCATATTGAAACAGTCGCTTCCCTGTCGTTCCCATTCTCTATCTCAGCCTCCTTTCCCCTTACTCTTGTTCAATGTCTGCTTCCAGCTGCTGGCGGTCATATTGCTCCCGATACCAGCCGCCGCGTCGAAGCAGCTCTTCATGCTTGCCCTGCTCTATTATGCGCCCCTCATCCAGCACGATAATCCAGTCCGCATGCTGCACGGCGGACAGCCGATGGGTCGTAATCAGCGTAGTCTTCCCTGCTCGCTCCGTCCGGATGCCGTCGATAATCTCCGCCTCCGTCTTCGCGTCGACCGCCGACAAGGCATCGTCCAGCATCAGAATGTCGGGATCGGCGATCAGCGCTCTGGCAATGCTGACACGCTGCTTCTGTCCGCCTGACAGGGCAACCCCCTTCTCTCCGACCATCGTCTCCAGACCGTCTGGCAGCAGCTCGATATCCTTGGCGAAAGCCGCTCTCTTCAGCGCCCGCTGCAAGTCCTCTTCATTCCTCGCACCGTCCGCGCTGCCGAAGTAGATATTGTCGCGCACTGTCCGCGAGAACAGAATCGGCTGCTGCGGCACATATCCGATCCAGCCCAGCAGCTCATCGAACTTCAGCTGCTGCAGTGGTACGCCCGAGACAGCGATGTCCCCCTTGCCGACCGGATACTCCCTTAGCAACTGCCTCAGCAGAGTCGTCTTGCCGCTGCCTGTGCGGCCGACAACCCCGAGCGTCTCTCCCTTGCGCAGCGTGAAGGAGACGTCCCGCAGATTGTCCGTCTCGGACGAAGGGTAGCGGAAGGTGACATGCCGGAAGTCCAGTTCCGTCGGTTCTCCGACAGTGACGGAACAATCCGATTCCTTCACATCCGGCTTGTAGCCGAGCGTCTCCTCCACCCGATCCAGCGACGCATTGCCCCGCTGCATAATGTTAATCAGTTCGCCGATCGCGAACATCGGCCAGATCAGCATGCCGAGGAAGACGTTGAAGGAAACAAGCTCGCCTAGCGTAATTTCGCTATGAAATACGAGATAGCCCCCATAGCAGAGACCGATCAGATAACTTGAGCCGACCAGAATTTTGAGCGTCGGCTCAAATAACGCATCGATGCGGGCCACTGCAATATTCTTCTCTAGCACTTCGTCGGTCTTGGCGCCGAAGCTCTTCGCACTCGCCTCTTCCCGAACGAATGCGCGAATGACGCGAACGCCGGACACCGACTCCAGCACGCCGTCATTCAGCTCGCCGAACGCATTCTGCGCATCCATGAACCGCTCATGAATCTTCTTCCCGTAATAGCTCATCGCGATTG
The DNA here is from genome assembly GCF_042675905.1 of Paenibacillus chungangensis. Classification (NCBI taxonomy): domain Bacteria; kingdom Bacillati; phylum Bacillota; class Bacilli; order Caryophanales; family Paenibacillaceae; genus Paenibacillus; species Paenibacillus chungangensis. The sequence goes on from NZ_JBHTJZ010000008.1 coordinate 12,762, forward strand.
CCATAATCGGCAGCGGCAGCAGCGCGGCAAGCGTCAGCTTCAAGCTAATGCCGACCGCCATGACGATCAGAATTGTAATCATGAATAACGTTGAATCGACGAGCGTAAGGATGCCGAAGCCCGCCGTCGTCGCGACGGCATTCAGATCGTTCGTGGAACGGGCCATCAGATCGCCCGTCCGGTTGCGCTCATAGAAGGTCGGCTTCATGCGGAGGAAGTGTCCGATCAGATTGGAGCGCAGAAGCCTCTCCAGGACGAACGCCCCGCCGAACAGCTTGTAATGCCACACATAAGTAATCAGATATCCTACAATCGTCAACGCGATCCAGAATACCATCGTCCGGTGGAAATCATCGGTGCCCAGCGTATTCTGACTAATGCCGTCAATAAGATACCCAAGCAGCCACGGCGGAATAATATCGATAATGCCTGTTACTACAAGAAGCGTAATCGCTAGCGCATATCGCTTCCAGTTCATGCCGAAGAACCATTTTAATTTCACAAGTACGCTGAACATCGTACTACCACACCTTCCGGTTTCTATCTATTTACAAAAAAAGCATGCCGCCGTAAGCGACACGCTTGTTCTGTTCGATACAGAAGGTGACCGGCGGAATGGCCGAAACGCCCCCTTGCGTTCAGAAAAAAGCGCGGGATTACGGCAACGTAATCCCGCGCTTTCCTTATCGGCATGATCCATGCCGAACTAATGGACAACAACGCGCGGAGAGACTACGTGCATAAATGTTATGTTATTATTGGCGCTAGCCGAATCATAGTCCATATCGTTAAGAAATTTCATGCTACGTAATCCTCCTCTCGATAAAATCTATTTGCCACTTTATCACCGCATGAATTTCCTGTCAACCACAAAAACAATTTAAACAATCTATCCCTTTATGTCCGCTTGTCTCCATTCCTCGGGCAAAAGCAGCTCGTATTCCCGGCTCAAGTACCGGTCGTCGACCAGCGTCAGCGAGCCTCTGTCCGTCTCCGAACGAATGAGCCTGCCCCCCCGCCTGCAGCACCTTGTTCATACCGGGGATGACATAAGCATACTGATAGCCGTTATATCCCTTCCGCTCATAATAGTCCATCAGCAGATCACGCTCCAGCCCCAGCTGTGGCAAACCTACCCCGATAATAATGACGCCGACAAGCCGTTCCCCGGGCAGATCTACTCCTTCCGCGAACACGCCCCCCATGACGGCGAACCCGATCAAGCTTCGCTCCTCATCCGGCTGGAACGTCGACAGATAGAATTGCCGCTCTTCCTCAGACATATCCGACCGCTGCAATTGGGCGTCTATTCGCATTATGGCTGTCCGCTTAAGGAGCATACTTCCTGAGCATCTCCTGCACGGCAAGCTCCAGCTCATGGAAGGCGTGCTCACGCGGAAGTGCAAAAAGCAAATCGCCCCGAGGAGCAAGAATCCCTTGTTCCTGGGGCGATCGCCTTACGCGAGCCTATGGGTTAACGGTTCAAATCTCCAATCGTATTGACTAGGGCGGGCAGCATGCGCTCCTCGCTTATCATTTGCCCGTCACACATGACGCATACCGGCGAATGATGGAATGAGAAGCTGTCTCTCATCCAGCCGTTACAGCAGTCCGACTCGCAGGCCCATACCTTGGTCTTCACCATTGGCACTTCTTCTGTAGGTTTTTTACGATTGTACATGGCCAGCCTCCTTCTTGAGAAGTTCAGCGGCAACAACAACACTAACTTGAAATCACTGCCATGTTACCATATACAACCACCTTTAAGCAAATATGACTAACATCCTATATTTCCCACTTACTTTTTTCATGGAACAGCCTTAAGTCGGGGATAGTGGATAGTGGAGGTGAGAACACGCTATGGAGGATACTTCCCGGTTCATCGACAAAGTCCATGATACGCAGCAGAAGGCGGAAAGAAACAAGCGGCGAGGCGGCAACGGCTCTCCTGCCAACCAGCTCGGCAACAAGCAACACAGCACGAACAAATGACGAGGAGCTCCTGCGTGCCGCATTCGCTGCAGCCGCAGGAGCCCCGGTTCCAATCCTCTCTTGAACAACCATCGCCGACCTCTCCTATTGACGTGGAAAGGAGCGTCAATAGCAAGCGTATGGCCTTACCCGAACAGTCTTCTGAATAGCAAGGACTGTCCAATCGTAAAAGCGGCGCTTACCACCCAGTACAGTGCGATTGCGGACGGTACATTCCAGGCGAATACCATCATCATAACGGGAAAGATATAACCTATAAATGCCAACCCCTTCACAGCCCCACCGGCGCCTCCTGCAGGCATCTGCTGCTGCTGTGAGGACACCTTGAATTGGAACCAGTAGAGGCAACCGACAATAAGCGGCAGCCAGCTGTCGGGCTGCCCCATCTGGAACCAGAGAAAGGGGTGCTCGGCAAGCTCAGGCGTCATTCGAAGCGCATAATACAGCCCTGTCAACACCGGCATCTGAAGCAGCATGGGCAGACAACCGATACGGAAGGGGTTAACGTCATGCTTCCGGTACAGCTCCATCGTCTCCTGCTGCCGCTTCATGGCGGCGTCGGAATCGTTCTTACCTTCGTATTTAATATTCAATTGCTGAAGCTCCGGCTGCAGGCCGGCCATCTTCGACTTCATGTCCAGACTGGAACGATATTGCTTCAGCATGAGCGGGAACAGCAGCAAGCGTATAACAATCGTCATCGCAATGACCGCCAGTCCGTAGTTGTCATGCGCGATGGACGCGATCCACTGCAGCGTCAGGGACAACGGATAGACGACATAATGATTGAACAAGCCAGGCGTGTTCTCGTCGATGGCGCCTTGCGGCATTCCGCATCCGGACAGCACAATCGGGAACAAGAGCAGCATAGCGATAAGCGATAGCCGCAGAGAGAGTGTGAAATGCTTCCTGTATAGAATGATCATCGTTAGCCTCCTCGTTAGGTTCATTATTCGAAACTAACGAGGAGGCGCACTCGCCGTCGTCATCTTCCGGAGATTCCTTCCGTTTCACCCTGCGCACCAGCCGGCTCCGCAAATAAAAATACAGCGGTAGCTCTGCCGCAACGCAAATGGTTATCCCTTCATCCGGCAATAGGTGATTGGTATACTTGTAAAGCTCGCCGTATACGGCAGGCGCATAGGCGCATAAGAAGGAACACAGCAATCCCAACGACATTAGATATAGGAGCCATTCATGAAGCTCCAGTTCCATTCTACTCTCCCCCCTCTCTCGTCCATTTATATCTTATTCATATGAATACGTGTGGCGGCTGCATATAGTAGCAGTTAACTGTTGAAAGTTGGCCGATTCACATTCATAGCCGAGCAGACGGCTCCAACACCTTCATTCCGTTCATATAAGGCTGCAGTGCGGCGGGAATCGTAATCGATCCGTCTTCCTGCTGGTGATTCTCCAGCAGCGGGATCAGAATACGAGGACTGGCCACCGCCGTGTTGTTCAGCGTATGGCAGAAGCGCAGCTCGCCCGATTCGTCGCGATAGCGGATATTCGAGCGACGCGCCTGGAATTCGTGCAGATTCGACGACGAGTGGGTCTCGCCGTATTCGCCCCTGCTTGGCATCCACGTCTCCAGATCATATTGCTTATAGGTCTTCTGCGACATGTCCCCCGTACATACCGCCATGCGCCGGTACGGCAGCTCTAACCGCTGAAGCAGCGTCTCGGCATGGCCCGTAATCTCTTCCAGCAGAGCATCCGAATGCGCCGTATCGCCGCGGCAGATGACGACCTGCTCCACCTTCGCGAATTGATGGACACGATACAGGCCGTGCACATCCCTGCCGGCCGAGCCCACCTCGCTGCGGAAGCACATGGATGCCGCCGCCAGCTTGATCGGCTCATCCACCTCGACCACCTCATTGCCGTAATAACTGATTAACGATACCTCCGATGTGCCAATCAGATAATGGTCCGAATCTGCCAGCCGATACGTCTGATCTTGTCCCAGCGGGAAGAACCCCGTGTTCCGCATCGCTTCAGGCCGTACCATAAGCGGCACATCCAGCGGCGTAAATCCTTGCTGCAGCAGCACATCCAGCGCCAGCGCCTGCACCGCACGGTGCAGCAGGACGCCGGTTCCCTTCAGATAGTAGAATCGGCTGCCCGACACCTTCACGCCGCGCTGCGTATCGATCAAGCCGTGCAGTTCCCCCAGCTGAATATGATCTCTGGCGGCGAACGGGAAGCTCGGCGCCTCTCCCACTCGCTTCACTTCAACATTGTCCCTGTCCGACTTCCCGACCGGCGTATCCGGTGAGATCATGTTCGGCACAAGCGCATACAGTTCGTCGAACGCTTGCCTTGCGATTCGAAGCCGCGGCTCCAACAGCGCCAATTGCCCGTTGCGCTCCCGCACTTCATCCTTGATCCGGTTCGCCTCTTCGTACCGCTGCTCCTTCACAAGCTCCGCAATTGCGTTCGACAGTGTGTTCCTTGCCGCGCGAAGCTCCTCGATATTGACTTGCAGCTCTCTTCTCTCCCGATCGAGCCACAGCAGATCGTCAACCTGCAGCGCCATTCCCTTATTTACTGCCGCCTTCTGTACGTCATCCGCATGGTCCCGTATCCATTTCATATCCAGCATGACACCGCTCTCCTTTGTAATAAAAATAAAGCGCCCTTCATCCCACATGGGACGAGGAGCGCTATCTCGCGGTGCCACCCAAATTGACCAGACGGCTGTCTGATCCTCTTCATTCCGCAATAACGGGCGGACCCGGTTAACTTAGGAGAATGTCGGCTTGAAGCTATCGACGAAAATCGCATTATTCTCTTGACGAGAACGCCTCCGAGTTGGATGCTCATCATAGGCATAATCCCTCATATGAAGTTGGTTGCCCGTATTATATCGCATACGACGTCCCACTTCAAGCGCCTCAACTTTCAGCAACCTTCACTGCTCATTGCTGCCGGCTTCTTGCTTCATGAGCCCACGCTTGAGCTTGCTTTCCCCGACTTTAGTCCAGTACCGTTTACGTCCAGCGGCTGTTCCTGTCACCCTCTAATCAGGATACGATGAGTAGGACAAAAATAAGCTGCGGAATGATCATTCTGAGGAGGATAAAGGATGCATCGCATAACCAATTCAATGGAACTGTCGGCGTTGCTTGCCCTGCTCACCGTCAGCCTGTACACTGCATACTTGTCATCAAGACTGTTACTAAGCGGTTCGGAACGGACGCTTCACAGCAATGTCCGCCGTCTGAGATGCTGGAGCACACTGTTCGCTCTCATGTCGGCCGGTTATGTCGTATGTAGTCTTGTGTTGACCGCTCGTGCGCCCTCACCCGCGCATATGATGGCCCTTCTTCTGCGAATGGCTTCTGTACTGTCAGGCCTGTCCTGGATATGGCTGATAGCCCTGCCCAGGGTGCGGTTGCTGGCTATGCGGACGCAAGGGGGCAGAGCGGTCGCCCCGGACTTGCCGCGAATGCGGCACGCATCATCGCCCGCGCTCGTAACACCATACAAATTCGCTATGCTGGCTATTGGAACGGCCCTTGTCCTGCTGCCGCCGTTCGACGGACCTTTCTCGTGGTTCTCGTTGAGCTTGTATCTGACCCTGTTATGCTTCCTTGGCGGCATCTTATGGATTATACAGTCGAACCGCTGCGCCCTTGCCGCTTCTTCCGTAGCAGCAGAGGTAGGAAGTTCCCCTCTCCCAAGTGACAGTTATTCAATTCGTATCGATAGGAGAAGATGACAATGCACGCACGGACACTCGCAGGAGTATTTCTTTTATTGCTGGGCATCGCTTTATTGCTGAATCAAGGCAGAGACTTCGGTCCTGGCCACATATTCGCCTACTTCTGGCCTTCCTTATTCGTTCTTCCCGTCGGGCTGTTCATGCATTGGCTCTACTTCAGCTATACGGGAAGACGTGGAGTCGGACTGCTCATTCCGGGCGGCATTCTATTGACCGTCGGTTTTGTCTGCCAGATCGCCATGCTGTTCAACAACTGGGAATATATGTGGCCAGGATTCATTCTGGCGCCTGCAATCGGATTGCTGGAGTTTTATTGGTTCGGCGGCAGGCAGAGAGCATTGCTCATTCCCATCAGCATTTTGACTGCGATCTCACTCTTGTTCTTCGCCGTATTTACACTGGGTTCCTTGTACAATCGCTTCCTGAACGACATCCCCTTCCTGCCCATCCTGCTTATCCTCGGAGGAGCAGCCATTCTTCTCCTGAAGAAAAAACAGGATTAACCAGCCCCAATTGGACAAAGTCAGACAGGATTTCACCCCCCGGTGTCTAATTAATGTAAGATACATCTTAGACAGCGGGGGGAAAAAGTGTGTCCATCAAATCAAAACTCTCGTTATCCATATCCGGCATTGTAGCCATTATCTTATTCCTAAACATTGGGATTCACTATATGTCTTCCAAATCGGCCCGGGAGGAATCGCTGGAGCAGCAGCTTCATACAATCGCTGAGCAACTCGTCATCACCATTGAATCGACGGAGAAAATGAAAATGTCGATGGAGTACGAATTAGGCAGGAAGCTTCGCATCGCGGCTATGCTTGCGAAAGCCAAGCTTGACCCCGACGTCGCTGCTATTACTAATGAGCAACTGGTCTCACTAGCTCAAGAAATAGGAATTGATGACATAACACTGTGGCAACAAATTGACGGAGAAAACGTATCTGTCCGATCCTCTAATCCCGATGAGCTTCATATCAGCTCAAAATCATGGGATTATTGGGATACAGCGCTGCATGACATTTTCGACATGAAGAAAGTCAACGTGAATAAAGGTCAGTCCGCCCTGTATTATTGGTCCGGTCCTATTAATTACGCCTTCTCCGATCCCTCCGTTATTAACAAGTGGGGGTATTATTACGACGGCACGACCAATTATATGATCAATACGATGGTCAATGTCGCAGTCAGCTCGCAATTCGACTTTTTGAACAGCACGAACAACGTCATCCATAAGCTGCTGTCTCAGGAAAGCGGATTGCTGGAAATTACAGGGTTCGATCCCGAATTCTTCGGTGAAGAGCCGATCATTAAATTAAAGCAAGGCATTCCCGTCCATAATCTAGACGTAAAGGCGATTCCGTTCGGCACTTATCATTATCCCAATCATGAGAAGGACTTGGATCGTATGACGAAAGCGCTGGAAAACGGGCAGTCGCTCCGCTTCAACGATACGATTAATGGGCTGGATCTGGTAAGAAGCTATATCCCAATTGAAGTTGCCGGCACACCGTATGTCATTGGGGTCTCCTTCGACAATCGTATCATTCAGGAGCCTGTGCAGAAGCAACTGTTCATGCATGTGATCATCTCGCTGGGACTCATCCTGTTGACCATGTTGTTCAGCTATAATGTAGCTGGGCATATGATCAGACCGCTGCAGCAAATTCTGCACAAAGTGAATGACATTTCTTCTGGAAGCTTCACTTATAAGCTAGCGATACAGCGGAGGGACGAACTGGGCATGCTAGCTGCGCGTATCAATACGATGGGCATGAACCTGCAGCAGTATATGACACAGTTGACGGATACGGCAAGCGAGTTGCGCAGCACGAAGCAGTATCTGGAATCTTTCTTCAATCACACGTCGGATGCCATTCATGTTATCGATCTGGATCGCAATGTAATTCAAGTGAACGATGCCTTCGAGTCGATATACGGCTGGAGCGAGAACGAGATCATCGGTCACCCGCTCTCCAACATTCCCGAGGACCAGCGTCTTGCTTACGAGCAATTGCTCATCACGATATGGAATGGCGGCTCTGTCGCGGACTATGAGACGATACGCTATACGAAGGACGGGCAAATGATCGACGTCAGCATGACAGTATCTCCGGTGCGGAATGAGCACGAACAGATTGTCGCCGTCGCTTCCATCTCCCGTAACATTACGTCCCGCAAGCAAGCCGAAGAGATGATACGAAGGTCGGAGAAGCTGTCTGTCGTCGGCCAGCTCGCGGCAGGCGTCGCCCACGAGATTCGCAACCCGTTAACGACGCTGCGCGGATTCGTTCAGCTGCATCAGAAGAACGGATCATTGACGCCGCTTCATCTGAATCTCATGATGGCGGAGCTGGATCAGATCAATATGATCGTCAGCGAGTTCCTCGTGCTGGCCAAGCCGCAAGCGAACCGCTTCGAGCGCGTCATTGTCGAGGAGCTGATCTGCGACATTATGATGCTGCTGGACTCTTCCGCCAAGCTTGGCAATGTCGATCTGGTCTACCGAAGTGTCGAGGACAGGGATGTCCCCCCCATATACGGAGTCAGCAACCAACTGAAGCAAGTGTTCGTGAACGTGCTGAAGAACGGCATTGAAGCGATGGCGGAGAATGGGGGAGAGCTTGTCATCGAGCTGTCCTGCAGAGGGAGTGACACTGTCGTTATCCGATTTATCGACCAAGGCTGCGGCATCTCGGACGAGGACAAGATCCGGATCGGTGAGCCGTTCTTCACGAAGAAGGAGAACGGCAGCGGGCTGGGATTGATGGTCTGCCAGCAGATTATTTCCAATCATAAGGGAAGCCTAACATTTGACAGCCAGCTTGGACAAGGCACCACCGTGGAGATTGCCTTGCCCGTCATGCAGCAGGAGCAGTTGACCTAGCGTCGCCTCCCTGCGCTTATTCCATCCCTGAGAAGGAGCTTCAGAACCTCATGACACAACAGAAGAATAATCATATTCAAGCTGACAATTGTTTAGCCCCCCGCATTCTTGTCGTCACGGCAGTTGACGCGGAACGTGACGCCGTGCTGCGCGGCTTGGATGAGAACACGAGCTTTACCGTCATTGCAGGCGGAGTCGGACCTGCGGCTGCTGCAGTGTCAACTGCGTTGGAGCTGGCGGCCTCCCCATCCTACGAGCTGGTCATCAGCGCAGGCATCGGCGGGGGATTCAGCGGAGCGGCGGAGCTTGGCACGCTCGTACTGGCGGATGTCGTTATCGCCGCAGACCTTGGAGCCGAGACGGCGGAGAGGTTCATCCCCCTCGATGAGCTCGGCTTCGGCAGCGCCTCCCTTCCCGTTAGCGAAGCCTGGCGAGAGCGTCTTCAGGGTGTCATTCGACAATCCGGTCTGCCTCTCCATGTCGGCCCGGTGCTCACTGTCTCCACCGCGACGGGAACCGCGGAGACAGCCGGACTACGCGCTAGTCTCGTCCCGGGAGCCGCCGCCGAAGCGATGGAAGGTTACGGCGTTGCCCAGGCTGCAGCCAAGCTGGAAGTCCCATTTCTCGAGCTCCGCTCCATCTCTAATGCCGTCGGACCGCGTGACCGCGCCGCCTGGCGGATCGGTGAGGCGATGCAGGTGCTGAGTGAGGCATTCTCGGCAATCCGATTCATTGCGAAGGAGATGCATCAATGACTATTCATATCGCTTATTCCCCTTGTCCGAATGATACCTTCATCTTCCATGCTTGGGCGCAAGGATTGCTGCCCGGCGCTCCGGAACTTTCCGTCACGTATGCCGACATTGATGTTACCAACCGGCTAGCGGCTGATCGGGAAGGGCCCGAGGTAATGAAGATTTCCTATGCCGCCTTACCTTGGGTATTGCAGCATTACAGACTGCTTCCCTGCGGCGGCGCGTTGGGCCGCGGCTGCGGCCCGCTTGTCTTGACGGGAGAGAGCTTGCCTGCCGACTCTGCAGGAGCCGCCTCTCTATCCGGTCGGACTGTCGCAGTGCCCAGCGACCGATCCACCGCCTATCTACTGTTCCGCTTATGGGCCGCGAAGCATGTGCCTGGAGGAGTAGGGAATATTGTCGTCATGCCATTCCATGAGATTATGCCGGCTCTTCGAGACGGTAAGATCGATGCCGGTCTGGTTATCCATGAAGCCAGGTTCACTTACGCTTCTTACGGCTTGCATATGGTGGCGGATCTCGGCGAATGGTGGGAGTCGGATACCAGACTCCCTATTCCGCTCGGTGCCATTATTGCCCGCAGAACGATGGAAGCCAGCGACGTCAGCAGCTGGATTCGGACCTCGCTGGACTACGCCTGGGCCCATCCCGAAGCGTCCCGAAGCTACGTGATGGAGCATGCGCAGGAGATGTCGCCTGACGTCGCCAAGTCGCATATTGCATTATATGTGAATGCCTTCAGCCATAGCCTCGGAGAGGAAGGCTATACTGCCGTGGAATCGTTGCTGCTGCGGGCGGCCGATGAAGGACTGGTCCCTTCTTTCGACCCGGCTCTGCTTCGCAATTAACATTTACTTCACCATTTACCACATTGACGTATGGGGTCATTGTGTGAATAATTATTTAGAAGACCTTTATCAATGAGGCCATTCAGCGATAAGCGACTTAAAACGCACAGCCAGAGGAGGAATGATTATTGTCTACCGTATCACAGTTGATGGAGTTCAATAAGAAATTTGTCGAGGAGAAGCAATACGAAGCCTACTTAACCGATAAATTCCCCGAGAAGAAGCTTGCCATTCTCACTTGCATGGATACACGTCTGATGGAGCTTCTGCCCAAGGCGCTCAATCTGCGCAACGGCGACGCCAAGTTCATTAAAAACGCGGGAGCTATACTGACCCAACCGTTCGGAAGCGCCATGCGCAGCATACTGGTCGCTGTCTATGAGCTGGGAGCCCGCGAAGTGCTCGTCATCGGCCATCACGGCTGCGGCATGACCAACCTGAACACGCAGAGCATCGTCGACAAGTTCAGCGACCACGGCATCGATCCCATCGTCGTGAAGACGCTGGAAAATTCCGGCATTCGCATGGACAAGTTCCTGCGCGGCTTTAAAAGCCCGGAAGACGGTGTCATGCACAGCGTCAAGCTGATTCGCAACCACCCGCTGTTCCCGCAATCTATTCCGGTTCACGGCTTCCTCATGCATCCCGATACGGGCGAGCTTGAGGTACTGGTAGAGGACTACCGGGAAGAATAATCGCAGATTCCATACAATAGCGGAGCCGACGGCTCCGCTATTGCTCGTTGCCATCGGAAGACGTCTCTCCCGACTCCGTCTCCCGAGGCGGCTCGCTTCGATTGATGCCGCTTCCGCTATTGCCTCCCTTCCCGAATTTCTGCCGCACGGCATGCACGGTTAACAGCAGCAGCGGCAGCAGCAAGCCATATGTGGAGGCGTAGACAAGCCAAGTCTCGCGGTTGTACAATGCGGAATGCAATATATTTGGATGCACCATTAACGAGAGAGTAATCATGGTAATGCCCATAGGCACAACCAGGAAGCGGTAATCCTTCACATCCAGCACTTGAGCTACCCCCTTGACAGCTGCGTGGAAGTAGCAAGATAACCGGAAGTAGATGGAGATGAACCACATCATGGCCATAATAATTTCAATGCGCTGCAGGAAGTTGCCTACGTTAATCTTCTTGGCCAGCGAATAGCTGGGATAGATCTGCCTGGCTGTCGACTCCGCCCCAAGCACTAGCAGGCATAGTAAAATAATAACCAACAGTATAATGCCGCCAACGAGCGTGCCCTTAAGGAAGGCTTTCCTCCCTGCCTCCGTACGGTTAACGGAATCCGGAAAGATCATTAGCAGCACGACGGGAGAGAGCGAGAAAATACTCGTAAAGTAGAGCGCGGTACCAATGATGATGCCGCCGCTTGACTCCATGAAGGGCAGCAGATTGTCGGTGTGTATCTGCGGGGACACAAAGACAACCAGCAAGATAAAGAGGCCGATAAACACCGGGAACAGCAACTCCGCGAACCGGGCCACCACCTCTATGCCAAGCCGAGAACCGAATATGACAATACTTGCAAACAAGATGTTGAGGGCCTGCATTGGCGTCTCCGGCATAATTTGCGTCGTCAAAAAGTTTCCGAAGAGATAGAGCACTTCCGCCGATGTCACGTAGGTGAAAAATATAAACGTTATCGCAATCGCTTTGCCCAGCCACTTGCCAAGCAGCGCTTCCATCGTTTCTACCAGATTTTTTGTCGCATAGAGGCTGCCGACCTTATTGTAAAGCAATACCAGCAACATGCCGAGCCCTATGCCAAGCGTTGCCGCCAGCCAAGCATCTTGCTTCGCTTCGGCAGTCAGCACAGCGGGACTAATCAATATGGCCGTCCCAATGGAATACAATGCGGCAAGTATGCCGAACTGCCTCGGACTTATTTTTTGCTCACTGTTCATATACAGCCCTCCTGACATCTCCAGACATTATGGAAGCAGCCGATCGACCAGATTACTGGCAGGTCCGTAGATGTAGGCCACCCAATCCAGCGGGTTGGGCAAGGGCAGATCCATGCTCTTCGCGATAGCCAGCGCCAATCCGAACAGCATCAAGGCGGTATAGATCCACAGTTCCTTACCCATGCGCCTCCTCCACAGTAAAGGCACTTCAATAGCAGCTAATATCACAACAGCCGATACAATTCCAAAAATCGCCACAACACTACTCCTTCATTTCATGTATAAACGTACCGCCAGTCGTTCCCAATCGCCTGATTTTAACTTCTACGTGCATATTGACTGGCAAGTGTTGAAAAATCTCCACCCAGTCCTCTTTATGTTTCCTCCAATATCGTGGAGCTGCCCGATGAATCGCCTCTCCAAATCCAAAAATGTCGCTCTTCAACTTCCTGGCCTTCTTAAGCGCATAGTCGGCATGGTTTTTGACCGCTGCTTCCACTTTTGTCTCCAATAAGGAAATCATCTCTGTATCCATCAAATCTATATTGCATTCCACATCGGCAATATTCGCTTCTGACCGAATAGCAATGTCCACCTCCGGCTCTCCGTTTCTCAGCTTGCCCTTCACCTTGGTGTTGGCGCGTATGATTTCGACTGCTAGTTTTCCTCCCTCCGGGCAGCCGAGCTCAATAATGGTGCTGTCCAATTTGTTGGTCAGATCACTGTAGCCCTTGCTTTCCTCAGCATTCAGCCAGCCGACCAGCTTGTCACCCTTGAATACGGCTATTCCCTTATAGATCAGATTGACGGCAGGCTTTGGCGTTTGCACATTTTCCATCTTAGTCCCCTCTTCCTGATTGCCCAGAATGCTGACCCCCGTCAGTACAGGCTGCTTTCCCTCGCTTACAATGTCGGTGATCAACTCATCCAATTGAATCGATACCGTTGGCGCCCAGGCCTTCTCGGACACTTCAAGCGAGGCCATCAATTTGTTCGCCGGGATCTTCTCCATCGGAGTCAGCACCTCCAGCACCTTCTGTGCCTGCATGCCTCTGGCGACCAGCAGATAGAAGTCGGTGCGGGTCTCCGGGTCGCGCGACCACAAATCAATCGTCTCCGCAATCCCTTCCCTGGCAAGCTCTTCCCCGAGCACCAAAATGCGCAGATGAGAGAAGTACAGCTTCCGCGACGTGACGGTCGTCATCTTCCGGATCGCCTCGAACAGCGTATCTCCCGTCGCCGAATAAGTCGTTACCGGCGATCGGCCGCTGGCTCCTTGCTTTGCCGCAACTTCTGCGGGGTCAACCACTTGAACGGTGAGCATATACTTGTCCTTCCACTTGTCGATTCCCAAGCCCGCGACAATAGACAGATCATTCAGCTCTCTGCGATTCCAACAGCCCGTCAACAGCACGGCAACAACCAGCAGGAGCGCGATAAGGGATGATATTCTTGTCATGGCCATGTCTTGCCCCTTTCTCCATCAATCCATTCCGCTATGAAGATCGCTTTGGCTGCGGCGGCTGCGGCTTAGCCAGATCGTGACTCTGCTCTCGCTCGATATTCCTCTGGCTAATCAAGCGGGGCCGCGTCGTCATCGCCCATTGCGGCAACCGGAAGAGCGTATCCTTCTGATCCTCAGGAATCATGGGAGCGAAGGGGCTCAAGTACGGTACGCCGAACGAACGCAGGCTGCACAGATGGAGCAGAATGGCGAATACGCCAACGATAATGCCGAACATCCCAAAGGATACCGCCAATCCCATAAGCAGGAAGCGAAGCATTCTAATCGTATTGGCCAAGCTATAGGCAGGGAATACAAAGCTGGCTATCGCCGTCGTAGCTACTACGATAACCATGGCCGCGGATACGATGCCCGCCTCAACTGCCGCCTGCCCGATAACGAGCGTTCCAACGATTGATACCGCCGATCCGACCGAACGCGGCATGCGCAGGCCGGCCTCTCTTAATATTTCGAAGGATACCTCCATCATGATCGCTTCAATGAATGCTGGGAACGGTATGCCTTCGCGCTGAGCTGCCAAGCTGATTAATAGCTGTGTCGGCAGCATCTCCTGATGGTAAGTCGTAATCGCCACATACAGGGAAGGACCGAACAGGGCAATGAACACCCCCAAATAACGCAATATACGGACAAGCGTACTGATATCCGAACGATGGTAATAATCTTCAGCCGCATGGAGAAACGACACGAACAGCGCCGGCACAATAAGGACAAACGGCGTGCCATCGACTAATATCGCCACTTTCCCTTCTAGCAGTTCGGCTGCGATCACATCCGGCCGCTCGGAATTGTACACGGTAGGGAAAGGCGTGTAGGCATTATCCTGAATGAGCTCCTCAATGTAGCCGCTCTCCAGAATCGCGTCAGTATCGATGCGATCCAGCCGGACTCGCAACTCTTTCACGACTTTCTCACTGGCAATGCCTTTAATGAACATGACGGCTACATCTGTCTTTGTCACACGGCCGATCTGTCTTGTCTCCAGCCACAGATTGGGATCTTTAATCTTGCGCCGTATGAGTGCCGTATTCGTACGCAGCGTCTCCGAGAACGACTCTCTCGGCCCACGAATGACCGATTCTGTGGCAGGCTCCGTCACCCCTCTGTCCTTCCATCCACGGGTGCCCGCAGCGATCCCTTCCGCATAGCCGTCCAACAAGATGATGGCTTCGCCTGACAGCAGGTTATGGAGCAGATCTTCGAAGTCCGTTATGGCTTTCACTTCGCCGATCGACAAGGCGGTGCTCTGAAGCATTTGCAGAGCGCTTCCACCATCCAACAGCTGCTCCGTCAGAGCCGACTGCTCCATGTCAAGCATGGATGATTCCATGATGAAGTCGGCTACGGCATCCTTATCCGCCAAGCCGTCTGTATATAGAATAGCCATCCGCTGCTCACGGGACTTCCCAATGACTACCTCGCGGATGATGATGTCCGTGCTCTCGCCCATCGTCTTCCTTACCCTATTCACATTGGCGGCAAGACTGCTATTCAGCTGGGGCAATGCGGATTGCACGCCTTCTGCAACCGGATTGGAACTGGCATTGGAATTGGAATTAGAACTCATCGCTGTCTCCCTCGGCATATAGTCGCTAGTTATCCATTATTGGCCATATTCGACACGTTTAGACATCGCCGAAGATGAGTGACCGCCAACTCTAATCCCCCATCATCGTATGGATTCCGCTTGTCGATGCGACGGTACTGAACAGGTGGCTGCGCTGGAGGGCTGGGTGGCCAAGCGTCTGGAGCTTATGCAAGAACAAGGTCAAGTGGCGTGAAAGAAATAAGCCTCCAACTCGCGCGTTTCATACGGAGTTGGAGGCTTATCAACTGGATTTCAGGTAGTTATTATGGCAAAAAAAGCCACTCTATGCCCTGCAAGTGGAAAATGTACAGTTAAAAGAGATATTATCACACGAAAACTCATCTCTCGGCCAGAATAATAGCATAAAATCCAGTTCATTTGTCATATGTAGGCGTATTTCGATAGATTAATGACACGAAATACAGTTAGATTAACCTCCCCGGCTTCATTGTTTTATCCTATTCAAGCGTAAACGGCTATTGCCCCCTTGGGCGGCGTCTTCATACCTATCCCTACATAGCATCCGAGGTCACATCGCTTACAGCCCACCATTCGCCCACTCTCCTACCTCCAACCGAGGTAGCGATCCCAATGCTCATGCCCCTATCTACCCGGTCCTCTATTTAACTCGGTCTAATGAGCGTAAACGAGTCTCCAAGCCTGGCGTAATCGTTGCCCGCTAGCCGACTGATCGGCTGAAGATCCGCTGCATCGATGCGGCCATCCATATACAACTCGTCGGCAATGTGGAAGCGGACGACTCTACCCAGCAACAGATCGCAAGAAGGTCCCCCCTCCCCTTCTCCTTCTCCCAACGGCAGCGCTTGTTCCAGCACACACTCCATTCGTATTCGCGCTTCTGCAATACCCGGAACGGCAATGCAATCGCTCGGAACGGCCGTCAGGCCAGCTAGCTCCACCTCGCTGACATGAGGCTCTACCGGAGCGGCGGTGGCGTTCATCGCCTCCGCATACCGCTCGTCGGCAATATGAACGACGAACGCCCCGGCCGCTATCGCATTGCGCGCGGTGTCCTTCCGCAGTCCGTTCTTGCGCTGAACGGAGAGGGACAAGATAGGCGGCGAAGCCGTAACAATGTTGAAGAAGCTGAAGGGGGCAGCGTTCAGCACCCCTTCCTCCGACAGAGTCGTCACGAGTGCGATGGGACGCGGAATGACGCTGCCGATTAATAATTTATAGTTCTCTTGTACACTCTGTCCCCCGGGATCAATGGATATCATATCGACCTTCTCCCTTCTTATTCTTCTCCTCACTTACCCATCTATATAGTTCTCCTTGAACCATGCGGCGGCCGCATTCGCTTCCGTTGCCGTCAGAGAATGCCCCGCCCGCTCCCAATGCATGCGTACCGCTGCTCCGGCGCCGGCCAACAGCTTCTCCAGCTCCCTGGACTCCTCCGGCGAACAGATGGGGTCATTCTCCCCCGCTCCGATAAAGCAGCTAACGCCGGCCAGCTCCGGCAGCGCCAAGCCTCTAAGCGGCACCATGGGATGGTGAAGAATAGCTCCGCGAAGCGCTCTGCTGTAATGGAACAGAAGGCTGGCGGCTATGTTCGCGCCATTGGAGTAGCCTACGGCCACGATGTTATCTCGAGCGAAGCCGTATTGTCTCGCTGCGCTGTCAAGGAAGTCATTCAGCTCCCTCGTTCGCAGCACCAGATCTTCTTCATCGAATATGCCCTCCGCCAGCCGCCGGAAAAATCTCGCCATGCCGTTCTCCAGCACATTGCCCCTGATGCTTAAAACTGCCGATTCCGGCGAGACGAGCTTTGCCAGAGGCAGCAGGTCATGCTCTGTCCCTCCGGTCCCATGCAGCATCAGTAAGACTGGCGCTGCGGCATTCGTTCCTTCCCGATAAATATGCTGCATCAGTTCATCTCCTCCACTTCCCGAACCTCGAAAGGCGTCAGCAATTGCTCAATCTCTGCCCGGTGCGGCTCATACCATTCCGGAAGCATCAACTTCTCTCCCAGATGGTCTAGCTCCTCATCCCGGAGGAATCCGGGCGGATCTGTCGCAATCTCGAACAGAATGTCTCCCGCTTCACGGAAATAAATGGCATTGAAATATTGCCGGTCCACAACCGGTGTCGGCTGATAGCCGCTGCCGGCTACATAGCTTCTCCAGCGCTCGTGCTCCTCGTCATCCTTCGCCCGCCAGGCAATGTGATGGACCGTTCCAGAGCCGCCGATGCCAGGCGCTGCAGGAGATACATTCAAGTCGATGACATTGCCCAGTTCGCCATAGGATCTGTATCGCGTGTAGTCCGCGTCCTGGGCAATCTTCGTCAGACCCATCACCTTCTCCAGCAAATCGCCGGTCCGTTCGGGCGCTGTACTGAGCAATATCGCGCCGCCGAAGCCCTTGATTGCCTTATTCGCCGGCACACCTCCGAAGCTCCACTCGCTGCTTGGCCCTTCCTCCCGCGCAACAAGCTCGACCCGCAAGCCGTCAGGGTCTGCCAGCTGCAAGTACCGCTCGCCGAAGCGCTCCGCTTCTTCTGTCTCTAGACCGAACGCTTGCAGCCGCTCTCTCCAGTAATCAAGCGTACCTTCGGGCACCACATAGCTTGTCACGCCGACTTGGCCGCCACCGATCCGCCCTTTACGCGATTGCTCCCAAGGGAAGAACGTCATAATCGTTCCCGGGCTGCCCTTCTGATCTCCGAAGTACAGATGATACACTTCCGGCGCGTCGAAGTTAATCGTTTTCTTCACCAGCCTGAGTCCCAATATGCCCCCATAAAAATCTGTCGTTGCCTGCGGATTGCGCACAAACGCCGTAATATGATGAATGCCAGCGGTTTGTAAACTCATCATTCATTCTCCTTTATATTTCAATTTGCATTTTCTTAAATTAAAGATATATAATAGTTGGAGAGCAGTCCCTCAGCGGCCAAGCGCTACTCGAAAGACTGCTGCGCATATCGTCCAAGCTTCTTCATCAATAGGATAGCTTGCTCCTTCTCTTCCTCCGTCAAACCTGCCGCTGCTTGCTCGATAACCGTAGTATGCTCAGGAAATATATCTTCTATGAACCGGCTTCCCTGATCCGTAACTTCAGCATAGATCAACCGGCGATCTTCCTTGCTCGCCCTACGTCTAACCAGGCCCTTCTTCTCCAGCTTGTCTACAACATACGTTATATTGCCGCTGCTCATCAGTACTTTGCTGCCTATCTGCTGCAATGGCTGCGGTCCCTTATGATATAGCAATTCCAACACGCCGAATTCTGTTCGATTAAGGCCATGCTGCCGAATATCGCGGTCCGCATGGGCAATGAGCCATTGGCTAGCACGCGATACGGTAATGTACAGCTGTAGGGCAAGATGCTGCTGCTTGTCTTCGCTCATAGGCGCCCTCAATTCCCTTTCAAATTGAATATCTTAATGTAAAGATAACATTTGCGATGAGTGATGTCAACATTCTTAAGTCTAGTTCCTACTTAACAAGCTCCTCCTCTTGACGAACGGCTCAAATATCGGTATGCTATTGAACAATTCAATCTATATGTTAAAGCTATGAAGGGAAAAAGTAGCCCTTGAGCGAGTGCTGACAGCGAGCCGGCGGATGGTGCAAGGTCCGGCGCATGCGCCTTAGGTGAATGGGTCCCTTCGCCTCAGACCGAATCCCGAATGGGCAGTAGGCTCTGACGGCAGCTCCCGCCGTTATCTTCGGGAGGCATGAACGAAAGTATGCAACGGAAGCGCGATCGCTAGCGCCTGCTTGCTCCGTTCATGACAGAGAGCGGCCTGCTATGGCCGAATTTGGGTGGTATCGCGGAGTAACAGCTTCGTCCCTGGTTTAATCAAGGACGAAGCTTTTTGTTATGATACTTAATGAAATGAGGAATGACCTATGGTAAAACGTATTCTATCCGGCATCAAACCTAGCGGCGAGCTGAATATTGGCGGATACGCCGGCGCTCTCCGCCAATTCGTGCAAATGGAGAAAGACTACCAATGCTTCTTCTTCGTACCCGATCTGCACGCCATTACCGTCTATCAAGACCCCAAGGAGCTGCGCGAGAGATCGCGGCAAATTGCAGCTCTGTACATCGCGGCGGGCATTGACCCCGATAAGAGTACGATCTTCATGCAATCCCATGTGCCTGCACACGCAGAGCTCGGCTGGCTGATGGAGACGCAAGCGCACTTCGGCGAGCTGAGCCGCATGACGCAATTCAAGGAGAAGTCGGGCGGTCAGGATTCCGTAAGCTCCGCCCTGTTCACCTATCCGGCGCTGATGGCGGCCGACATTCTTATCTATCGCGCTTCGCATGTGCCCGTCGGCGACGACCAGAAGCAGCATCTGGAGCTGACCCGCGATCTGGCGACCCGCTTCAACAACAAGTACAAAAAAACGTTCGTCGTCCCTGAGCCCGTCATTCAGGAGCAAGGCTCGCGCATTATGGGGCTGGACGATCCGTCCAGCAAGATGAGCAAGAGCAATCCCAACAAGAGCAGCTATATTCTGTTGCTGGATAAGCCGGCCGACATACGAAAGAAGTGCGCCAGAGCGGTCACGGATTCCGAGATGAGCGTCCGCTACGACTGGGATACCAAGCCCGCCGTCAGCAATCTGCTGGAGATCTACTCCGTCTTCTCCGAGGAGCCGATTCCCGTCATTGAGAAGCGATATGAGGGACAGGGGTACGGCGCGTTCAAGAAGGAGCTGGCAGAGGTCGTCATCGCCAAGCTGGAGCCGATCCAGCAGCGCTATGAGGAGATTGTACATTCCGAGGAATTGGATCGTATCTTGAAGGACGGAGCGCGCCGCGCTGCGGAAGTGGCGAACAAGACGTTGAACGATGCCAAGAAAGCAATGGGACTGCTCACTTTTGAATAGCGCATCATCATTGTGGGGGAGGTAAGGCATGCATTCACAAGAGGTGCACGCAAGATCGAGACGCCAAATTATTTATGAAATGATCATGTTCCTGCTAGCGCTTATGTCCGTCTCATTCATCTGGATTGATGATGCGGGTACAGTGGGAGTATGGGTCGACCGTTCGGTATTGCTTATCTTCGCAGCCGACTACTTCTATCGGCTGTTCAAGTCCGACATGAAGTGGCAGTATATTCGAAAGCACCCATTCGAGCTGATCGCAATCATTCCGCTCGATGAATTATTCCGCTTCGCAAGGCTAGCCAGACTGTTCCGCCTCATTCGGGCAGTACTGATCGTCTCACACTACTCCAAGACGTTCTTCCTTATCTTGCGGACGAACGGGATGGAGAAGGTGCTAGCGTTCGCCGTGGGCTTAATCTTCGTCGCCTCGATACCGATCTATATGATTGAACCGACGATCGACGAATACCACGATGCGCTCTGGTGGTCGATTGTAACGGCGACTACAGTGGGATATGGAGACTTGTCTCCCGAGACGGCGCTTGGCCGGGTGATTGCCGTCATTCTGATGTTGTTCGGTATTGGCTTGATCGGTATGGTGACCGCATCCATCGCCACGTACTTTATCGGTCAGGACAAAGAGAAGGAAGACAATTCGGAGTATAACTTCGTGAAATCGAAGCTGGAGCAATATCCGAACTGGTCGGATGCCGATTACGAGCTGTTGACGCAGGCGCTCGCCAAGATGAAAGCAGATTCCGACGCCAAAGCGGCGGAAGCGAAGAGGATCGAGACGGTGGATGGGAAGTCAGTCTATAGTGCGAAGGAATCTTCGACAAGCGCTTCCGCTTCCTCTATTCACAATCCGCCTCCTCCGTCCGTCTGATCACCGTCAGCTCTGTGAGCCGAATGCACGAGGCAAGCGCCATAACGAGAGAACGACAGAACGGCACCGGATTCGGTGCCGTTCCTTTCATTTACGCTGCAGCTCAGCCTCAGCCGATATCGTAATAACCGTCCTTCTTATGGAATTTATATGTGTATGTGGCAGCTTCATCTTCGGGCTTGAAATAGTAGTAGTCGCTATCTTCTCCAGTATAATCGACGTCTTCCCCAATACGGTCCATTATCGCCGTAACCTCATCCAGCGTAAAGGCGTACAGAAGCGGCTCCTCTTTCAGCGAATCAATTCTCCACGCTTCGTTCTCATCGCAATAGAGAAGTCCGTAAGTGACAAGTTTGGCCCTATCGGAGATATGATAGTCTCCGTTAACTTTAAATGTTGCGGAAGCCCTTCCCTCTGACTGCCTCTCAACTCGAAAGCTGGGTTCGAACATTGCCCACGTGTACACCAATCCTGCCGGCTCCATGATCCAGCCGGGATACTTATTGTACACATGCTCCCACATACCTAGCATATCCTCCGTCATATAGCGGAGCAGATCCGGCTTCAACTCGTCAAAGTCGACTGCCTCGCCTCCCAGCGCCTTCGTCTCCGCCTCCTCAATTAGCGCTTGCAGGATGCCCTCCTCCAATTGTTGCAGCGTATTCAGAAACGTCTCGTCCCCGCTTGTAGCGGGCCGGAGCGCATCGCGGGCCAGCTGCATGCTCTCCTGCAATAATGGCATGTCCTCATGCGAAGGTTCTTGCTCCTGTTCTGTTCCTCTAGGGACTACACTCCGGTCTGAATGCTCCTCATTCCGCTCTGCGCCACAACCCGCCAAGAAGATCAGCATTGCGCCAACGAACAACCATATCGTGCTTCGCTTCAATTCACCGCCCCCTTGATAAATAGCCATCGTTTCTGTCAGATCTTAGCTATAAGTTTGGACGCTTGAAGCCGGCAAGAAGTTGCTATTTTTTTGCTTTTTATCCAATTGGACAACTATGGATCCAACGGCTGATGAGCAACTGTTCGTTCCAAATAACGAATGAGCTCTTCTACCGACTCCTGGCCCTCTTCTTGGAACAGGGAAAATAGGAACGTAATTGCCGATGCAAGCAATGTGCACAATCCCGCCCCGAAAGCGGCTGTGCCGATAGGCAACGGCTCGACTCCCTGCGATGAGGACAAGGCAATAATTACGAAAGACAAAGAAAATAAGAACAGCAGCGAGAACGGATCGGTCAGCCCGCGAAAAACAATAAAAGAAACGAAATACTCGTCGTTCCTTCTACGAATTCGCCCGACCGCTTTCGTAAAGATATTGCGCCGCTCTGACATATCGCCCGATTTGTAACATACGCTGAAGCAGCCGAAATGGCACCAGCCGGAAAAACCCTCTTGCCATGGCAGCGTGAATCTGTCCAGGTTTTCTTTCGTGAACGTTCGAAACTGCTTGGCTGACACATCGGATTTATATCGTCTGATCATCGCTCCACCCCCAAAATAACCCAAATAATAGGTTCATCGTTATGTACGTCTTCAGAGACAATATGTTTCGAGAGATGAATCCATATCGCACAAACACACCAAACCGCCGCCGGCGTATGATCGCTCCGGCGGCGGTTTGGTCGTTTTGCGGATCAGGCGCTAGTTGGAGGCGCCCGATAGCGCGGCAGAAAACTGTTGCATATCAATGACGCGCCTAGAAAGTCTGGAGTGCTCGGCGGCAAATGCCATGAGATGACTTTGAACCGAGTTTTTGGCGGAGGTGAGACTTTCATGTTCGCCGTTTCGTACAAGCTGAAGAAAATCCCTCATTAATCCGTGATCGCCACCGCCATGTCCATCGAGCCCCCCAGTCTTGTCCAGTGGAATTTGTTCGCGCTTGCCGCCAAAACGAATCAACTCGATTTCATTCGTCTCCATGGAACCGTGTATTTCGCCTTTTGTCCCCATCAATTTGATAGTTCGGCTGCAATTTTGTGTAAAGGCACTCATTGTAAATACAACCGTCACTTCGTTCGCAAATTCCATACTGACAACCTGATGATCGACAACATCATTATCACAGCGGTAGACGCAGCGGCCGTAAGGTCCTTCCTGCAGTGCCCGGAGCCGGGCTTCCGGACTTGGATCGTCGCTAATCGCTTGAACCATCCAGTTCTCCTTGCCATTTAGATATACGTCAGGCGCGTAATACAGACAATCCAAAGCGACCGGACAGCCATCTGTGCAGCGATTGGGTCCGCCTTTCGGCGCATTCGCTGCAGTAAAATGGGATAAGGTGCCGAAAGACGAGAGCCTGGTGCAGTCCGAACCGGCGAGCCATAACAAAATATCGAGATCATGGCTTGATTTGGACAAGATCATCGGGCTTGATTCCGACGTATTGCGCCAATTCCCCCGTACATAGCTGTGAGCCTGGTGCCAGTAAGCAACATTTTCATTATGCTGAATAGACATGAGCTGTCCAATTGCGCCTTCTTTCAGCAAATTCTTTATTGTTCTGAAAAAAACAGTGTAGCGGAGCACATGACAAATGGCCAGTATTCGATTTGTCTGCTCGGCTTTGTTGCCCATCTGTAAACATTCCAGCGGATCGGGCGACATCGGCTTCTCCAGCATGACATGATAGCCGCCGTCAAGCGCACGCATCGCAGGTTCAAAATGTATTTGATCCTGCGTGCAAATGAGTGTCGCATCTGCAATCTTCGGTTGGTTGAGCAGATCGCGCCAGTCGGAGAAGCACATTGCCTCATCAATGCCGTAACGGCGCTGTATGGCTGCCAATCGGTCTGAATTTGATTCGGCTACGGCGACCAGTTCCATCTCGCCCGGATACTTATGAGCGTAACTGACATAATTTTGCCCTCGCAATCCGGCGCCAATCAAGGCAACTTTAACTTTTTTCATGTATGACAGACCTCCTGCATAGGGGAATGAAGTGGAGTCGATGGTCGACCAAGCTATTCTTTCACGCTACCGACGGTAATCCCTTTAATAAAATATTTTTGCAAAAACGGATAGACGAGCATAATCGGCAAGGCGCCAAGAAAGATTTGAGCAGTGCGCAGCGTTTTTTCGCTCACATTTTGCAGCGCATTCAAATCATCCAGAGAAATCATGTTCTTATTCATCGACGTGATCAGTGTCGACAGATAGCTTTGTAGCGGATAATTTTCTGGCGAGTTCATATACAAAATGCCGTCAAACCAGGAATTCCAGTGACCGACGACGGTGAACAGCGTAATCGTAGCCAGTGAAGGCAAGGATACCGGCAAGTAGATGCGCCACAAAATTGCCCATTGGCTGGCGCCGTCGATTGTAGCCGCTTCTTCCATATCTCGTGGAAGATTACGGAAGAAATTCAGCAGCATGACGGTATACCAGACGTTCAGTGCGCTTGGCAGCACAAGCGCCCAGATGGAATCAATCAACCCGGTTTCCTTAATGACAATATAGGTCGGGATGAGGCCGCCGCCGAAAAACATTGTAATTGCGAAAAACCAGACATACAAGGTGCGGAAACGGAAAAGCTCGTTTCGCTTCGAGAGCGGATAAGCCGTCATAACGGTAAGGAGCATGTTGAGCGCCGTTCCGATGACGACACGCTGTACTGATACGCCCAAAGAACGGAAAAACTCTATTTTCTGCGATAAATAATAATAGGCCTCCATAGTGAATCCGATTGGCCATAGCGTTACTTCAGCAGCCATGGCTGCTGAATTGGAGCTTAAACTGATGGCCAGCAAATGAATGAATGGTAAAATGCCGAGAAGCATAACGGCTACGAGAATCGAAACGTTAGTAGCCGTGAACAGTTTTCTGCCTAATGATGCTTTGTAGATCACGATTGTTCTCCTCCAGCCCTATAGAAGTATTCCGCCTCGCATCAAAAAATACGATAATTAGTAAAACGATAGGCCAAATAATAAGAGATGCCTACCAAGGCGAGTGAGATGGCGGACTTGAACAGCCCGATAGCGGCTGCTGGCGCATACTGCTGACTGAAAATGCCGAGCCGATATACATACGTATCGATAACATCAGCATGCTCGTATACAATAGGGTTATATAAAATAAGAATCTGGTCGAAGCCGGCGTTCAAAATGTTACCTAAACTGAGCGTTGCCAGCAAGACAATGATCGGCATCATACCGGGAAGCGTAATATGGATCAATTGCTTCCAGCGTCCCGCGCCGTCGACCTCGGCCGCTTCATACAAATGTGAATTGATGCCGACGATAGCTGCAAGGAAGATGATCATATTGTAGCCCATCCCCTTCCATACATCGGAGCCGACAATGATAGTCCGGAACCAGTTGCCATCGCCCATGAACATGATCGGATCGATTCCGAACATCGAAAGGACAAGATTGACCGGCCCCTTCAACATGAACAGTTCCATGAGCACACCGCCCAATACAGTCCAGGAGAGGAAGAAAGGCAGGAAGATGCTCGTTTGAACGAGACGTTTGAACCACTCCTTGGTCAGTTCGTTGAGCAGTAGCGCGAGCATAAGAGGCACCATCAGTCCAAGAACTATCTTTAATACCGAAATGAGAACGGTATTCCATATTACCTGGTTGAACTCTGGAAGGTGAAAAATATACTCGAAGTTTTTCCAGCCGACGAACTCCGACCGCCAAAAACTTAAAATCGGATCGAATTTTTGAAAGGCCATGACGATACCGAACATCGGTCCGTATGAATAAACCAGTGTTACCAGTACGCCTGGAAGCAGCATCAAATGGAACGGTATTTCCCATTTCCAATGCCGCTTCTTTATTGCGTTGCTTCTCATGAGTGCCTACCTCCCGGGGAAGAAAAGAGGGGAGTGGCATGCAAGCGATACGCCATTCCCCTGCTCTAATGGTTTTACTGGTTCGCAATTCCTGCGTACCAGGCATTCACTTCATCAGTAATATCGTCTCCGCCAAGTGCTTTCCAGCTATCCACAAATTTATCAAATTCCCCAATCGAAGCGCCCATAATTATTTTGGTGAACGTTTCATTCAACATCTTATCGAGTTGCGAGCCTTTCTCGACCATCGTTTCTGTTGCGGTGCCATAAAATTCGTTCCAGACGTAATCGCCGTTGTCCCGAATCTTGCGGGTTAGTCCCCATCCTCCTTCCGGTGCGACACGACTGTAATACAGCCCCCAGCCACTCTTGTCGCCAGCGAGAAATTTCTTCGCCGCATCAAGCGGTTTTTGCGTATTCACATAGTAAGGAACTTGCGCATTCACTTCATCCTGATTGTTCTCCAACGCTTTGTTCACTTCGGTATAGGTCGTCTCCATCTCGACCGGGTTGTAAATGCGCGGCACGAACCAGTTGTATACGTAACCGTTCTCCGGCTTATTCGTTTCGTAATGCGCTTTGGAGTTTTTTTCGATATAGAAATTGATCATTTTAATAACCGCTTCTGGATTAGAAAATTTGCTGTTGGCTACGGCGATATGACCCATTCTCAGCCGCGGCACAAGCGATTTGCCCGGCGTGCCGTCGGCCGTAGGCAACTGTACGGCGATCCAGTCCGCGTTCGGATCATTGTTGCGGTTCAGATTGAGCGGCCAGTTCGGATACCACCATTCACCGTATACGATTCCGACTTTTCCGGCGGTGATGTCTTCAACGATCTTGTTGCCGTCCTTTAAAGCGAACTCTTTGTCAAGAATCCCTTTCTCATACCAGATTTGAAGCTTTTCCAGCGCAGTCTTCGTGGAAGGCTGGATTTCTCCTGCGACGAGCTTGCCCTCGGAATCTTTAATCCATCCGCCCGGATATGAGTTGTAACCGTAGAACAAACCGGCTGCGCCAAAAGAGGAAAAGATGGCGTCTTTGGAAACGGCAAGGCCATAAGTGTCCTGTTCGCCGTTTTTATCCGGGTCATTGTTGACGAAGGCCTCGGCGATTTTCTCCAGATCATCAATCGTATTTGGTGCTTCCATGTTGACATTTTTCAGCCAATCGGAGCGAAGCCACAATATTTTCGTTGAAAGGAACGATTCCTCGAACCCAGGGATGCCATACAGCTTGCCATCTTCAGATACCGTTTTCATTGCATATCCGTCGTCAGACTCCATAAATTGACGAAGCTCAGGCGAGGCGTATTTCTCGTAAGCTTCGCTCAAGTCGGCGAGCACGCCTTGCTTTTTGAATTTCTCAAAATCGCGGTAGCCGATATGCATAACGTCCGGCAAATCTCCGGAAGCAACCGCCAGTGAAAACTTTTGCTCGTATTGCTCCGAAGGAACGGCCCATTTGTACGAAACTTCGATGTTCAACTCATTCTTCAAATCATTCAAGTATTCATTATCGGACGGCGTCAAACCAGACGGCGTCTTCGGATCTTCAGGAGGCCCGTATCCGATTACCTGCTCCACTTTGAGTGTCTCGGTGTATTTCCCCATCGGGTCTCCGGGCTTCGCTTCTGTTCCGTTGCTGTTGGCGCTGGTGTTGCTTTCATTTGCCATTTCATTTTGCGACGTCTGCGCAGGCTTGTTTGCATCGCTACTGCTGCATGCTGCGGAAGTGAATACAAGAGCTGCTGCAAATACATACGCCGCCCATTTTTTCGCCATGTGATCTCCCCCATAACCAATTATTAAAAGCGCTTTCTTAATAAATGATATAACTTCATGAGGAGAGGCAACAATATAAACATCTTTACTTGCTTCTGTTATATTGACTAGGTGATCGGTTCGATGTTTTACTTGCTTTCGTGCTATTTAACCTCTATTCACTTACGGGCGCGACCGCAATTGCAGCGTTTCACGGTACTCCTGCGGAGAACTTCCTGTCATTTTACGGAAAAAGGCAGTAAAGTATGAAGGGGACTCGAAGCCGAGCCGAAGCGCCACTTCGTTGATTTTGAGCGCCGGGTCAGCAAGCATCGCCATCGCAGCATCGGTCTTGGCTGTATAAATATAGTCAGAAATATTTCGCCCAGTCACTTGTTTATAAAATCGGGACAGATAGGAAGGATTGAAAAAGACGCTCTCTGCAATACGGGCCAGAGAAAGATCGTTTCCAAGATTGTTTTGAATAAATTGGTGAATGCGTTCGATCTGCAAATGCTCTCTCTTCTCGATCAATGATTGGCGTCTCGAACCTGCCATTTCGATGAGCTTCGAGAACTGCTGTTCCACCAGGTTCCATTCCACCGGTAGCTCCAGCAGTGGCAATGGAGAACCTGGCGCAGCCTCATCCAACTGGCTGATAACGGCTGCAAGAAAAGTATAATACCGCTCAATGCCCAGACTGTAGTGTACGGTCATATCATGGCGAATATTGCGAATCATTCCTTCTGCCGTTAATGCGGCCTCAGCTGTATTGCCTCTTTCCAGCATTCTGGACCATTCATTCAACATTTTGTTGAACTCGGTTGCTGGCATTACCGGCTGCACAGACCGGTTGTGCGTAAGCCCGCCTTTCATGTCCAAATCGATAATGGCCATCGGTTGTCCGAATGCAGAATGATGCTTGAGGGCAGTCTTCAACTTCTCGAATACTTTGCTAATTTTATCCCACTCGGTTTTGTCAGGACCGAGAGCGAATGAAATGGAAATACCAAGCGTATTACGGCACATATTTTGAACCGGTTCAAGGCCGCTTTTCAAGTAGGATGCGATGCTGCGCCAGTCCACTTGCCCATCCGAATCAATAAATTTCTCTTCATGACCCCTCTTTGGCTGAATGAACCAAACGATCACGGCTTGCTCAAAAACAACATGCTCGTTTTCAAATATCGCCGGCAAGTGGCGGTCAAATACGCCCAGCACGGATTCAAGTTTTTCCAGCTTTCTAGTAAAAGTAAGCTCGCAAGCTCTGTCAATTTCTGGCTTGCCGACGATAATCAGTAGCGGACTGGACCTGTCCAAACAAAGCGTTAGTTCGGAAAAGTAACCGATCTGGCCAATTTCCGACAAATGATCGCCATGCAGCAGCGCTTCAAAAAACAATTTTTTCATAAGCGGTTCCGCTACCGACATCTGGCGCTTAGCCTGTTCCAGCATGACCCGATTCCGCTGTTCCTCATCCAGTATCGCTATGGACGACCTGACAGCATCCAGTATCGTCTCCACACCTTCGGTTTTTAAAATATATCGATCCACATTCTTTTGAATGGCTGAGTAAACATAGTCAAATTCACTATACCCGGACAGCAGCACGATCCGGCAAGCTGGCCAATAAAAGGAAATGTCATCTGCAAGCTGCAAACCGCTTTTGCCCGGCATGCGAACATCGCTTATTACGATATCGATTTTCGTTGTGCGAACGATAGCCAGTGCTTCTTGCGCATTATAAGCTTTACACAAATCAAGCTCAAACTCATCGGAGTCCAGCACCTGCTGGACAAGTCCGTCTACAATAGCCGGCTCGTCGTCAACGATTAGCAATCTGTACATATTCACTTCGCCTCCTTATTTTTACAAGAGGAAATATAGATGATCAATTCTGCTTTCAGACCGCCAATATCAGCACGGGAAACCGTGACGCCGCTATGCAGGCCGTATTTTAGCCGGATGCGCCTACAAACGTTAATCAATCCTGTCATTTCCGGCGCACTAGAAGGATCAGCAAGCCGCTGCTGGAGAGCTTCCAGCATCTCATCGGTCAACATATCGCCGTCATCCTCAACTGTAATTCGCAGCACGCCCTCTTCATAGAGAGCTTTAACATGCACATGTCCCCGTTTTGTACCGTTTTCGAAAGCATGCTCGAAAGCATTTTCCACAACAGGCTGGATAATGAGCCGAGGTACCATAGACGGCTTGCATTCCTCCGGGAGCGGTTCTGCCACCACCTCAATCCGATTGGAAAAGCGGATGCTTTGAATGTCGCAATAATCAAGTGTATGACGGTATTCCTGGGCAAGTGGAACCTCATCCCTACTGTTTCGTGTAATAAACTGATAGTAACTGCCCAATTTTTGCGCAAGCAGGGCCGCAAGATCATTGTCCCCGCTTTTACAGATCATGTAAATATTAAAAAAGCTGTTGTACAAAAAATGCGGGTTGATTTGCGCTTGTAATTGTTTTAGTTTTGTATGTTGTAAGCTAATTTTTTGCTCATAATTTTCTTGAATCGAATCTTTCATCTTCTCGACCATCCGATCAAAGTTGCGATACAGATAGCCAAACTCATTTTCTTGCTGCGGCCGTACCATTGCAACCAGATTATCCGTTTCCACAATTTGAAATGCTTGAATCAGCTTTTTCAAAGGCTTGTGAATCATCCAATTGACGGAGAAGGAAAACAACAGAATGATCGCCACAGAGGCACAGGACAAAAAAATAAATAAAACGTTGAACTTTTTAAGCGGTTTGGCTACTTCGTTCTCATTCATATAGGTATACAATGTAAGACCGAGCGACTCGATGGGACTTTGGGTAATTCGATAGCTGCCTTGACGATTTCCGCCGGAATCTTCTGCAAGCGTGATCATATAACTATTGTTCTCCGCATCTGGGAAGCGATCGATAATGACTTCCTGAATCGATTGTGCGACTCCGTCGCTTGAATCGATCGTTATTTTGTGCCGGAACGACTCATCGGCCAGAATTACACC
The DNA here is from genome assembly GCF_042675905.1 of Paenibacillus chungangensis. Lineage (NCBI taxonomy): Bacteria > Bacillati > Bacillota > Bacilli > Caryophanales > Paenibacillaceae > Paenibacillus > Paenibacillus chungangensis. The sequence continues at coordinate 43,338 of NZ_JBHTJZ010000008.1, forward strand.
AGTATCGGAATGCTTCACCAGACCGTTCAAAGTTTCATTGAGCTGAGCGATGGAAATTTCGATAAAAACTATGACTGTCCCGTTATTGGCTGATTCGATGAAAAAAATCCGGTTATCGTAAAAATTGAGCAGCTCCGGTGTTTGTTCATGATTCAGAAATGGTTTAATGACCGTATGCTCTTCATTTGGAATTGTAACAATTCCTTTTTGTGTTGAAATTGTGCGGTTGAACGATTTCATATAGACTCCCGCGTTCAGAACAAGATCGCTGGAGTTTGCAAGTGTTGTCAGCCGGTCGCGAACCCGATTTACTAACTGGACCTGATCAAATTCAATAATTCGCTTTCCAAGAAAATTTAGCTTTTGTAATTCGGCATCGTTTATAAACTGCTGCTGCAAATTGCGAATGAAGGAGATTTGATTGTCTAGCTGCTTTGTATAAAATGTCACATTCGATTGAATCGAATTGGACATATTTTCTTTCATAACAGACTGACCGTGCCAGTTCATCCACATATTGATCAAGTAAACGGGTAGGATCAGTACAACAAAAACGACTATTACTTTCTGGTAAACTTGAAGGCGGGGAAAGCGGAAATCTTTCAAAGGCTTCTTACCTCCATATATGTCAGCGTTCTCATCATTGTAGCTGATGAACTTGATAGCCGTAAATGAATTGAATTCCTTTTTTTAGTACAGTCTCGAGTACTTTCCATTCCGTAAGGTTCAGCGAATATTCGTACCAGATTCCCCGCTTCTATACATAGACGATCAGCTCGGTTCAGCTTTTCGATGCAATGGGTCTTAAAGCGGTAGCCAGAGGATCTCAGCTTTTCTTCGTACCCCTGTATCATCTCCATATCGTCCTCAATCTGCGTTTGCGCTATTAACGTAGGTTGGGATATTGGGGATAAGAGTCTGCACATCACGCCAGTCAATTATTGCGTCGGACGGTCATTGGAGAGAAAACGTGATCCGCTAGCAGCCGCTTTCGCTCCTTTCAAATAACGGAAGAGTCACCGAAAACTCCTCGATAATGTCCGTAGTCTTTCGTAAGATATTCGATGTCAATGATGCGCATTTATAGGTCCGCTTTCCATAATATCGACAAACCGTTCCGCAGCTCTATTTAAAGGAACATTCTTCAAATAACATATTCCAATACTTCTTTTAGGTATTGGATCCGTTAAGCTCACCTCATAAAGCAAACCCTGCTTCAAAAACTGTTCAGAGAATTCTTTGGTCACGCAAGCAACACCCAGATTAATCTTTGCAAATTCCAACAGCAATTCATGTGAACCAAGCTCAAATTCCGGGTTGACTTTCACACCTTTTGTAAGGAGAAAGTCTTCGACATATCTTCGCGAATTGGAATTGTCCAACAATATTAGCGGAAACTTGACTAACTCCTCAAGTTTAATGGGCTTGGATAATACCTCTCGGTACTTTTCACCATATACGAAGGTATCTTGAATTTCCAATAAAGGCTCTATTTCTAACAGCTTATCCTCAATGGGAAGATTGCAGATGGCAATGTTCACTTTACCCGATTTGAGGGCATCGACGATTTCCCACGTTGTCCCATTAACGATTTTGAATTTTAGACTTGGATATCGAGTATGAAAGGCCTCCAAATAGGGAAGTAAAAAATATCGGGATATCGTATCGCTAACCCCTATTTTGAACTCGCCAATGATTAAATTTTTATATTCTAAAAGCTTTTCTTCACCAGCTTGTATATATTGAAGTGCTAAACTGACATATTCGAGCAATAAAGATCCTTCATCGGTTAGCGTTACACCTTTAGCAATCCGATTAAAAAGCCTTGTATCTAATTCCTTTTCTAATTGTGCAATGGCTTGGCTTATTGCCGGCTGTGACATATACAGCTCTTTGGCCGCCTTCGAAAAGCTTTTGCTCTGACCTACCGTATAAAAAACATAATACAAATCTAATTTACCCATCTCATAACCATCCCTTATACCCTATATTAGATATATTGACTTCACTTATATCATTTAAACACGTATATTACAACTAGGTGCCTTATCAATTGTTAATGAATTTGTGATAACCCTTTCTAATGTCCATTTTCTTATTAATCAGGGTTAAGTTATAAAAAAGGAGAGATCATTGTGGAAAGAGTCGTAGGAACTGTTGCCAGAGGGCTTCGTTGTCCCATTATCAATAATGGAGATTGCATTGAAGAAATCGTTGTTGACAGCGTTTTAAAAGCAGCCGAGATTGAGGGCTTTACCATAAACGATAAAGATATTGTGAGCATCACCGAATCCGTCGTGGCACGCGCTCAAGGAAATTATGCCACTGTTGACCATATTGCCAAGGATGTTCAGGCCAAATTCGGTGATGATACCATTGGCGTAATTTTTCCTATTCTTAGCCGTAACCGATTTGCTGTCTGTCTCCGCGGTATTACAAAAGGAGCTAAAAAAATTGTATTAATGCTTAGCTATCCCTCCGATGAAGTTGGCAATCATTTAGTGGATTTAGACACACTTGACGAAAAAGGGATAAACCCTTGGACAGATGTTTTAACAGAAGCGCAATTTCGCCAGCTTTTTGGTTACAATAAACATTCATTCACGGGCGTAGATTATATCGATTATTACAAATCTCTGGTCGAGGAATATGGCGTAGAATGCGAAGTCATCTTTTCCAATCACCCAAAGACAATTTTAGAATATACAAAGAGCGTACTGTGTTGTGATATTCATTCCAGGTTTAGAACGAAAAGAATTTTAAAGGCAAATGGCGGAGAAAAAGTGTATAGCCTTGATGAAATCCTTTCCGGCTCCATTGATGGAAGTGGTTTCAATGAGACGTATGGTTTATTGGGCTCAAATAAAGCAACTGAAGATAGTGTGAAGCTATTCCCTCGCAATTGCCAGCCTGTTGTTGATCAGATTCAAGAAATCCTGAAAGAAAAGACGGGTAAAACAGTTGAGGTCTTGATTTACGGTGATGGTGCATTCAAAGATCCTGTAGGCAAGATATGGGAGCTCGCAGATCCCGTTGTTTCCCCAGCCTACACCGCTGGATTAGAAGGAACACCGAATGAAATTAAATTGAAATACTTGGCTGATAATCAATTTGCTCACTTAAAAGGGGAGGAGCTCAAACAGTCCATCTCGAAGTACATCGAAGAGAAGCAAGAAGACTTGGTCGGAGCAATGGAGGCACAAGGAACAACTCCTAGAAAACTAACTGACCTAATCGGCTCATTGTCTGATTTGACCTCTGGCAGCGGAGATAAAGGAACACCGATTGTCTTTATTCAAGGATACTTCGACAATTACACGAAATAAGCGCCACCAACAAATTTAATAAACGTTTATTGGACAAGGGAGTTTATCTGCCTTGTCCTATTTTTATAACCTTGAACCGTTTATCCTTCGGGCTGCATGCCATCTTGCATATTTATCGTTATAATGTAGGAACGGATTCACGAGCAAGCTCAAGAAAGGAATAGCCGCCATCATGACGAAAATGGAGTCGAATCAACTGACCGAGCTGAGCGTTGCCCAGTGGCAGGAGCTGATCGCCGGCTGCGCCGAGAAAGCCACGAGCGACCCGTACCGCATAAACTATGGCAACGAGGTGCGCTCCATTGCGCGCCCATTCATGTCCGAACTGACGACCGAGGAGGCCTGGCTGTTCGAGCTGAATGTCGGGTTGTTCTTGCTCCGCAAGCAATCGACTGGTCGCCACTCAGGCTACTTCGCCCAAGTGGCGGCATCTGAGACGATGCATGACATCGAATGTCACCTTAACAGCGGCAAGCCGCAGGACATCGTGACTAAGCAACTGGCGCGACTGCTGGAGACGGTCGCGTACATCCGCGACACGGCGATCGCAAATGCAGGGTCTCCGCCCGCCTATCTGGAAATCTATGTGGAGCTGTGGATACACCTGATATCGTCTTCTACGGAGGCCCATCGTCTCTTCAAGGAGGAGCTGGCGTGCTTAGCCCAAGGAGTGAGCATGGGTAATGAGCTCTTCCCGCTCATCGCTCGTGCCTGGATGCACTTCTGGCTGGGTGAGGATCAAGAGGCTTGGCGGCTACTCGAAGCGGCGGAGCGGCACCGGCTAGTGCCCGGACAGATATTCCGCTTCCTTCGTTTGCTTGAGGAGAACGGAGAATGGGCAAGACTTGAAGCTTGGCTGAGCCATTGCGCGACCGAGCGGGTCGGGCGCAGCCCCGGCAGCCTTGATGAATATGGCCGCTACTGGGGTGCCATCGTCCAGGTATTGCCGGAGGCCGAGGAACGAATGTGGAGCGCGATCACGAGCCTGCTTCCCTACTCCAGCAGCCTGTATGTGGAGACACTGATGCGCTTTGGCCATTGGCGGCAGTGGATCGATTACCAGCTTAGCCTCGGCAGCGATCCGCTCGACTTTCTAGCGAGGGATCTGAAGCCCATCGAGAAGGAGGCGCCGGAAGCGCTATTACCTTTTTATCACCAAGGTGTAGAGAAATACGTGTTGTTAAAAAACCGCGACGGCTACAAGCGGGCGGTCAAGCTGCTCAAACGGCTGGCCAAGCTGTATAAGAAGCTAAAGCGCGAGCAGCGGTGGGAGGCGTACATCGAGACATTTGCAAGCCGGCATAGCCGGTTGCGAGCCCTCCAGGAAGAGCTGCGGAGAGGAGGGCTGATTCCATGACAAAGACTACCTATAACCTGGATACCATCGCGGTTCGGATGGTGCTGACGTCACATGGCGACGCGTTGTTCTTTGCGGACCCCGATTCGCTGCGGAATTCGACCGGGCTTCAACTGAAGCACCGCCTGTTCGCCTGGCACGAGCCATCCTTCTATGGCACCGAGCTGGAGCTTGTCACGGTAGGGGAGCTCGAGGCTATCGTGCTGCCCGCCGAAGAGGTCATTGCCTTCTTCGCCTCGGGACCACTCTTGGCACATATGGAGTGGAAGTGGGAGGACGATGCCGCGCGCTTGGCCGCATTGGCGCCATTGCTGGACGAGTGCCTCGAGAAGCGGCTGTACGCGCCAGACCTTGTGGCTTACCGCAGCGGCTCGCTACGCTGGTGCTGGGATGCGGCGGCGATCGAAGCAACCTTTGGACAGGCGCGCCGCGACGAATTGGAGCTCGAGCGCAGCGACTGGAACGATGAGGCGCGCGCCGGGCTGAAGGCGGCCTTTTCGGCGGCTGTCTCGAGTCGTTACTACGGTACGGAGTCCGACGAGGCGGATCTGCGGCAGGAATTCCCGGATTTGTTCGCGGTCGAGAACGCGGCTGCCTCCACGGCGGGGCTCGATGCCGAGACTTGGCTTGTGGGGATCGGCTGGAAAGCGGATGTCGCGCCGTTCCGCCCGCTGCTGCAGCTGATCGAGCCTTGGGAGGGCGACGAGCACTCCCGCTGGCGGCTGCGGTTCGTACTGCAGGACAAGAGCGATCCCGCTACGCTCCGAAGAGTGCGGCTCAGCGACGGCGGCGAGGCCTCCGGCAAGTGGCCCGACGCGTGGACGGAAGCCATCCACAGCCGTTCGGCCGGTTGGCTGACACGGTTGCGGGCCAGCCTTCCGCACGATCGGCTGTCGCGCGGCGAGGACGTGCTCGGCAAGTCGCTTGGCGACGAAGCGGCCTGGCGATTCCTGAACGAGGACAGCCGCCGACTGCTCGAGGCCGGCTGGCAGGTCTTGTTGCCCGCATGGTGGGAAGCCGCCAGCCGCAAGAAGCCGCGACTGCGCGCGGCGGTGCAAGCGGAGGACGAGTCCCAGAAGCGCGGCGGCGGCAAGTCGTTATTCGGGCTGGATGCGATCTTGAATTTCAACTGGCGCATCTCCATCGGCGACGCCGACCTGAATGAGGAGGAGTTCGACGAGCTGCTCCTGCGAGGGGAACGTCTCGTGAAGTTCCGGGACCGCTGGATCGTACTCGACCCGGCGCTGATTGCCCAATTCCGCCGCATGATGGAAGGCATGGACAAGAGCCAGGGACTGAGCTTCCAGGATGTGCTGCAATTGCATCTGCTCTCACTGGACGAGACGGTTGACGTCGCGGATGGAGGTTCGGAGGACATCGGCGCGGAGACATACGGAGCCCATGCGACCCACGTTGATCTTGAAGTTGAGCTGAACGCGCATTTGACCGGGCTGATGGCCAAGATCAACCAGCAGAGCGAATGGCCGCGGCTCGATCCGCCAGCCGGTCTGCGTGCCGAGCTTCGCAGCTACCAGCAGGATGGATTCGCCTGGCTGGCTTTTCTCCGCCGCTTCGGGCTCGGGGCCGTTCTCGCGGATGACATGGGCCTCGGCAAGACGGTACAGCTGATTGCGTACTTGCTCCACGCTAAGGAGCAAGCGGACGAGGGGATGCGGCTCCCTTCGCTTATCGTCTGCCCCACATCGGTGCTTGGCAACTGGCAGAAAGAAATTTCCCGCTTCGCCCCTTCGCTGCGGGTGGCCATGCACTACGGCTCCGGGCGAAAAAGCGGCGACGCATTCCGAAACGAGGCCCGCAGCGTTGACGTCGTGCTGACCTCCTTTGCTACCGCCTCGCTTGATCAGGAGACGCTCGCCAAGTTCCAATGGGGCGCCGTATGTTTGGACGAAGCCCAAAATATTAAAAACGCCGGAACCAGGCAGGCGATGGCGGTCAAGAGCTTTCCCGCGCTCCATCGCATCGCGCTCACCGGGACGCCGATTGAGAACCGGCTAGCGGAGCTATGGTCGATCTACGATTTTATCGTGCCCACCTACCTCGGGACAGCCAAGGCGTTCCAAGACCGCTTCGCAAGCCCGATCGAGCGCGAACAGGACGGCCGTCGTACGGCGGAGCTAAAGAAGCTCGTAAAACCGTTTATGCTGCGTCGCAAGAAAAAGGATCCCGCCATCCAGCTCGACCTGCCGGACAAAAACGAGATAAAGACGTATGTTCCGCTTACCTCCGAGCAAGCTGCCCTGTACAACAATTGCGTCAAGGAACTGCTCGAGAAGCTGAAAAAGCTCGACGGTATCCAGCGCAAAGGCGCGATTCTCGGAGCGCTGACGCGGCTTAAGCAGGCATGCGACCATCCGGCTCTGCTGGATGAGGATACGGGAACGGAGCCGGAGGATGTCCTGCATCAATCGGAGGCGATCGTCGCCCGCTCCTCCAAGCTAGAGAGGCTGCTGGCGATGGTCAAGGAGCTGCGCGAATCGGACGAGCGCTGCCTCATCTTTACGCAGTACATCGGCATGGGCAAGATGATCCAGGATGTCCTGCAGCGCGAGTTAGGCGAGCCCGTGCTGTACTTGAACGGCAGTACGCCTAAGCTGCAGCGTGACCGGATGGTCGAAAGCTTCCAGTCTCGCGACCTTGCTCCGTCCGAACAGCCGAACGTGTTCATCTTGTCCCTCAAGGCGGGAGGCGTCGGCCTTAACTTGACCGCCGCGAACCACGTCTTCCACTTCGACCGCTGGTGGAACCCGGCTGTCGAGAACCAGGCGACTGATCGCGCCTACCGAATGGGCCAGACGCGCGACGTGCAGGTGCATAAATTCATCTCGCTCGGCACCCTGGAGGAACGCATCGACGAGATGCTGGAGAACAAGCAGCAGCTAAGCGACAACGTCATCTCCAGCTCGGAGGGCTGGATTACCGAGCTGTCGACGGAGGCGCTGCAAGATCTGTTCGCGCTGCGGCGGGATTGGTCGCGCGATTGAGCGCGATTCGCTCCAATCACTAGCATGGAGCGTTCTTAGTGTCGCATGATATGGGATGTCCCAATGAATACGTGAAAAGGCCCTCAACTTCCACTACAAGTGGAAGTTGAGGGCCTTGTTCTTTAAAAATCCGGCCCCACTTGGGGTTCGAAAACATCAGGATTCGCCGGCTCCTGTCTGAAACATGGCGATCCCTCAATCTCTCTTCTTTTCTTATTCGCACCATGTTCGTTGTAATACCTTCGTACATACGCTTACTTGTTACTATCGGCGTAAATCGCCATGGCATCCCGCATAAACTGCGCCAGACCTGCTCCGAAGGCGTCGATCGTCTTCGTAAAGCGTTCATCATCGACATACATTTGCCCAAGACCTTTGAACGCATCCAACGAATAACTCCCCATGTTGTTCAGCATCCGGTACCATTGACCGATAGCCGACTGAGCTTCCTCCGAAGCAGGGTCCTCGCCACGCACTTCAGCCAGCTTCCGGTATAGCTCGTTCATCTCTTCCTGGAATTGAGCCATCCCGCCGTTTTGCTTAAGCTGATTCAGCTTCTTATCGGACGCGTCAATCGCCTCATCTCCCCAACGCTCGCGCGCTTCCTGCTCATACGGGTTCCTGCCGAAGTCAAAGCCTGCGAATTGGTCTTTTGCCGACATCGCCATTTCTCCTTTCGCATGCGAAATTGTCTTCCGTATCGTCTCCAACAGCTTCTCCAGCCTTTGCCGCTTATCCAGCAGCATTTGCTCATGCAGCCGGAGCGCCTCCAGCCGGTCGAACGCAGGATCGGTTACAATTTCTTTTATTTGCTTCAAGGGAAAGCCAAGCTCTCTGAAAAATAAAATTTGCTGCAGCATGGCCAAATTCTGCTGGGAATAAATGCGGTATCCGGCCTCGCTCGTCTCATCAGGAATAAGCAGGCCGATTTCATCATAATGATGCAGTGTGCGCACACTGATTCCGACCATTTCCGCCACTTCTTTCACTCTCATGACGCTCTCGCCTCCCTCATGCTTTACTTTAGAGTATCACGTTGCGTGAGGGTCAATCCCTTTCTGAAAACTATAAGGGCAAATAGGATGCGCATTACTTGCCTTCGTTAATCGCTTTGATGCTCTCCAGAGCAATCTTCGGCACACGATCATAGGTGAGAAGCCCGTTGATTTCCTGCTCTACATCCGTCAATTGCGTATAGCAATAGCCCTGCACCATTGTCGACTTCTGAAGCGGCGCAATAACTGCGCGAAGCCGCGCTTCGTAGTCTTCATCCGTCTCCGCGCCGGAGTAGCCCCAGCCTTCCCAGTCGCTCTTGCGGTAGGCAATGCCGCCGAACTCGGTAACCAGGATCGGTTGGCCGGCGTAAGGGTAGCCCTCCACGCTAAGATGGCGGCCAGCCGGCATGAAGGCCAGCGCCTTCTCCAAGTCCGTATATCGTTCCTCCAGCACTTCTCCCCGCCATTCGTAATCATGAATCGTATACAGATCGGTCGTCACCATCTCCCAGCCGTCGTTACTGACGACAGGCCTGGTAGAGTCCAGCGATTTCGTCAAATGATACATGGCCAGCGCGTGCCGCTGCTGCGATTCGTTCACTTTGATATCAGGCACACCCCAGCTCTCATTAATGGGAACCCACGCCACGATGCAGGGATGGTTGTAATCCCGTTCCATCGCTTCCTGCCACTCCGCCGTGAATCTTCGTACATAATCCGGCGAGTAATCGAACGCATTCGCCGCCTCGCTCCAGACAAGCAAGCCCAGCCGATCGCACCAGTACAGGAAGCGGGGGTCCTCCAGCTTCTGATGCTTGCGGACGCCATTGAAGCCCATCGCCTTCGCAAGCTCGACATCCCGGCGTATCGCTTCATCCCCTGGCGGCGTCAGGTTACCGTCGGGGAAGTAGCCCTGATCCAACACCAGCTTCTGCGTATAAGGGCGATTGTTCAAGCAAAGCTTGCCGTTCTGAACCGCTATTTTGCGCATGCCGAAGTAGCTGTCCACCACATCTATCATCTGCCCTTCGCGCAGCAGTGTAATCGTTACATCGTACAAGTAAGGATGCTCCGGCGACCAGAGATGCCACATGCCGAATTCATCCTCCATATCGACGACCGCCGTAATTCCACGGCAAGTGCTGTGCACCTCGTAGATGGCTTTCCTGATCAGCTTCTTCTTGAAGCGGATCTCTACCTGCAGCTGATGCGATTCCTCCGATCCGACAGTTCTTCCTGCCAGCTGAATCTCCATCTCCACTTGACGCTTGTCGATATCCGGCGTCATTCGCGCCTTCTCCAGATACGTGACAGGTACAGCCTCCATCCATACCGTCTGCCATATGCCCGTCGTCCGTGTGTAGAAGCAGCCCTCCGACTCCCTCTTCCAGTACTGCTTGCCGCGCGGTATGGTCAAGTCTCGGCTATTGTCCACAGCACGCACCACGACGATGTTGCCCTCATCCAGCAATGCATCCGTCACGTCTCCATGGAACGGAGTATGACCGCCTTCGTGGGAGGCGACAAGCACCCCGTTCACCCACACATCAGCCCGATAATCAACTGCCCCGAAGTGTAGCAGCACGCGCTTCCCCTGATAATGCTCCGGGATGACAATCGCTCTGCGGTACCACACTATATCGTGAAAGTCGTTATTCCCGATCCCGCTCAGCTTGCTCTGGAAAGCGAATGGCACTTGAATCGTGTCCGGTAAGCTTACGCTTCCGCTATACCAGCGCTCATTCAAGCCCTTATCTTCGTCGTCGAATGCAAATTCCCACTCCCCGTTCAAATTCAGCCAATCATTCCGCTGCCATTGCGGTCTCGGGTATTCATGGCGAGTTCGTTCGCTCATCTCTACCACCCTCTCATTAGTTTCTTTTTAAGTTAATTAAATAACTAATTAAGAATATATTCGATTACATTATTACCCCGCAATCTCTTTTATGTCAACAAAAAGTTGATTAATTAACCCCTATGTAATATATTCGTTGGTAGAGGTGAATTCCATTGCTAATTGATGTACATTCGCGAAATATGCGTGTCCTCTCTTGCTTCTCGTCCGAGACAAGAGTGAACATAATCGAACTGCTGGGAAAGGGCGAATGGAGCATCGGCGAACTGGCTAATGAGCTCAACATGTCATCGGCCATCATAACCAAGCACATTCAAACACTTGAAGAAGCAGGCATTGTGACGACTTATAGCGTGGCCGGAACACGGGGACGCAGAAAGCTGTGCAAGCTCGTACACAATAGCATCACCCTACTGATGCATCAGGAGACTGCGCAGGAGGAGAAGAACACCTATTGTGTATCCATCCCCGTCGGACAATACAACAGCCATGCGGTTAAGCCTACCTGTGGACTGGCTTCGGAGCAAGGGATTATCGGGATGGTCGACGATCCGCGCTACTTCACAAGTCCGGACCATGTGCAGGCATCGCATGTCTGGCTGTCCAGCGGTTACCTGGAGTATGCCATTCCCAATTACCTGGTGGGCAAGCAGCGTGTGAGACGGCTGACTATCTCTCTCGAGATCGGATCGGAAGCACCCGGCTATAACGACAACTGGCCGTCGGACTTGTCGTTCCATCTGAACGGCAAGCCGATCGGCCAGTGGACCTGTCCCGGCGACTTCGGCAGCTCGCGGGGCGTGCTCACCCCTTCCTGGTGGAGTATGGGGTCGCAGCACGGCCTGCTGAAGACGCTATCGATTAGTGCTGAAGGGACTTATATGGACGGCATCCGGATATCCGGCATAACGCCGTCCGAACTCGCTATTGCTGCAGGACAGCCACTGTACCTTCGCATTGCCTGCCCGGAAGATGCCATCCACGCCGGAGGATTATGCTTATTCGGCAGAGGCTTCGGCAACTACGAGCAGGACATTGAGATAACCGTTCATTACGAATAGTGGGCGTCATCTGCGAGGTATGAATGAGGTATGAAGCTAACCCCATACTTTCAACAGATTGCCCGCCACATGGTTCCATGTGAATCCCTCTTCCACCATCTTGCGTCCGTGCAATCCCATCTGGCGTGACTGGCCGATATTGGCCAGCATCTCGTTCAGGTGCTTCGCGTATTCCAGAGGATCTTCCGGATTCTGTACGATCACGCCGTTGTTGCCGCGAATAATCTCCGGATTGCCGCCTCTGGCTGTCGTAATAAGCGGCAGTCCCGCAGCCATCGCCTCGTAATGCACGCGGGCGAGAGGCTCATTCCAGATCGAGGTGCAGACGAATACATCCGCCGCGCAGAACCACTTGTGGACATCATGGGCCTGCACATAACCGGTGGTCAGGACGGGGACCGGCGACTTCTCCGCCATCGCCCGCAAGTAGGCGATGTAATCGCTTATACGGTCGTCGCTGAACCAGGCCGCGCCAACAATGACGAGCACCGCATCGGAATGCTTCAGCGCGGACATCGCCCGCACCAGCACGTGCGGTCCTTTATTCCTGGACAGGCGGCCGACGAACAGAATCACTTTCTTATTGCCCAGCTTATGCTGCGAGCGGATAGCATCGCGGTCTCGCTGCGCAGAAGCGGACTGCTTCCATGGCGCGAACTTCGCCAGATCGACCCCGGAGTAGATCGTCCGTATCTTCCCTTCCGCCTGGGGGTAATCCTGACAGATCGCCGCACCGATATAATTGCTGATCGTGACGATCGTCTCCACGCGCTCCACGACTGCCGCCCCTTCCTCGCGGCTTATCTTCTGCTTGTTGAACATATCGTTGTGCATGCTGAGCACGATCCGGACATCTTGCGGCATGACCGAGGATACGGGGAGCACTAGCTTCGGCCTGTTGAAGATGTGAACCACATCGTATTTCTCGTTGCTTTGAGCCAGATAATCGACGATGCCATGCATATAAATATCGAATATGCCTTCGGAAGGGAATCGCACATAACGTACGCCGTCCTTCGTCTCCTGATCCGGCAATTCGGGATCTGTCCGGCTAATGATCGTAATGGAATGATGCTTGCTTATAATGGGGATTACACCGCCGATATACGTCTGGATTGCGCCTCCTCGGATATTCGGGACAGGCAGCTTCTCTGTGCATATCATCAGTATATTCATAGCGCCACCTCCCCTATCGTCGTCTGTTTCGTTCGAAATGCGGAGATATAGCCTTTCCCGCCATGGCTTCTCATCGCACGTTTGACCGATTTGCGAAGAAGCGGCTTTGACTGCTTCTTGCGCGCCGCAGGTTTCGATCGGTAGATAGCGCTCGGAGAACGATTATCCTGCGACCGCTTGTGGGGGGTAGGTTGCGGAGATGATTGCGATCCTGTGGGCGATGCCTGATTACGCTTGTCAAAGACAGACTTCTGTTTTTGCGATCCCGTTTTTCTGTCACTTTTTTTCTCAGGATTGGCAATGATCTGCACAGCTTCGACCGATTTCTTTTTATCCTTTTTGGCACGCTTCGCTTCTTTGGACTGCTTTAATTCTTTTAACTGCTTTGCTTCTTTAGACGGCTTTAATCCTTTGGAAGGCTTCTCCTCCTTGGTTCGCTTCCCTTCCATACCTTTTTTTGTTTTCTTCTCTTTCTTTCCTTTATCCATCTTCCCTCTCTTCTCTTGCTTTCCTGCCTTGTCGGTTACATCTCTCTCCAGCTGTTTGAGCTTTTTCACTTTCTTGACTTGCTTCGATTTCTTAACCCGCTTCTCATCTGCGCTCTCCTGATTGTCGGAATCGATATGATCTGTCGGCATAGCCGGTGCTCCTCCATCCGGTGGCGCAGCTCCGTCCGCTTGCCTGCTGTAATCTCGGTAAGCATAGGGCAGACTTGGCGGAGTCTCCTCTTCGCTGTAATCGCCCGACGGATACTTGGCCATATCTTTCTCCAGCTCTCTCAGCACTTCCCACTTGTTCGCTTCCGTCGCTACTACGCGATCCAGAATCACATCCAGCTCCGTATTCATGAACAAGACAGGCTCGAATACAACCTCTTTCGTATGCTTGTAGAATTCATTGGGGAAAGCCATATCGATCCACAGCAGCTCGAAGGTCTCGCGATCCAGCGGATTGGCCTTGTGATAAGCTTCGATTACCCCGCGAATCCAGGCCAGATCCCAAGCTCCCATATCATCCATTGTACTCGTAATAATCTTCCTCAAATCCCGTATAGGCAGATCGTAGGCGACTCCGTCCAAGTCAATGACCCAGATGCCGCCGGGCCCCATCTGGCCGTTCGACCACCCATAATCCTGATGGGCCAGACCCCAGTGCGCTTCTCCTTTGCCTATCATTTTTTTATAGGCCGAATTTTGAAATCTCGCATAGATCGTCTTCGCTTGTTCCTCGAACATGTCGACAACAGACAGCAGATGCGAGCTTGCCGACGTCTCCGGATAAGCCTTGGCGATATGGCGGAACCAGCCGATCTTCGCCATGATCTTCTGGTACTGGCTATCCCACTTGAAAATACGGGAAGACCTTCCCGCCATCGAAGGCGGAATGTACCCCTTCGTCCATTGGTGGAATTCGCCAAGCCCGTGGCAAAGCGTCATCGCCCCTTCCAGATCGATCTTGGCTACGGGAGTCAGCGTATCGATCCAGTCTGTCACAATCCACAGCTTCCCGCCGGCCACCAGGGAGTTGCTGCCGTCCTTCGTCGGAATAAGAGCCGGCACCCTTGCTCCCTGCTTCACTACATATTCCTGCGCTCCTACGCTGAACAAGCTTCGCTGGGGCGTACGGTGCAGTACCTTCAGGCTTCGCGACCCGTGATTCGTCTCAATGCGCCAGATCGCCCCGCCTTTATCCGGTTTGGAGGTAATCAGAGTCATCTCGCTTACGCTCATGTTGTAGGACTTACATACTTGCCAGGCAAGCTTCTCCAATTCCGGGGGCACATATTGCTCCAGATTTATACCGGGAGATTCATCATTCATCAGATGATCCCACGGCACAATCCGATATTCTTCCATGAAGCTACCTCCATTCTAGTACAGCTATTTATATTAAGTGCAGTTCTATTATGTATATGACTTCTGTACCAAGATGGTATGTATATTAGTGGAGGTTGCAATAGATAGGCACATTTAGTAGGTACGGATGCCATCGAGCTTATTTCACGCAGTAACATGCGATATCGCACTTTCCGCGCTCCAACCGAGGTGACATCGCCTGCAGCTCACCACTCGCACACTTTCCTTTGCTCCAACCAAGGCAACATCGCCTATAGACACTGTAATATAGGGCTCCGGAATTTTTATAAATGCTATTATGCAAAAAAGCCGCCCGAAGGCGGCCTGTTGGCTGTACATCTCTTATATGAAAGTGCCGTGACCGGCACTAATCTTCGCGTTCTTCTCTCTCGTTCACATCCACGCGGATCCGCTTGATCCGCTTCTTATCCACTTCGATGACGGTAAGCAACAGATGCTCGTACTGAAAGCTGTCGCCCTTGTGCGGAATTCGGTCGATATTGCCGAACACCCAGCCACCAAGATTATGGAAGGAACTATCGATAGGGGGGATAGCCACAATTTTCGCAAATTCGTCAAGTGTCAATTGCGGGCTCATCTCGTACGTGTGATCGTCAAGCTGCGTCACCATATCAATGACCACGTCGTGCTCATCCCATATTTCACCCACTAGCTGCTCCAGTATATCCTCTAACGTAATCAGGCCGGAAGTGCCGCCGAACTCGTCAATGACAATGGACATATGCACATTGCTCTTCTGCAGCTCCAGCATAAGCGCCGATATCTTCATAGACTTCACGACGAACTTGGGCTTGCGAATCAGCTCCCGGATATTGGCTTCGCCATCCTGCAGCAAGGCGGCGAAGAAATCCCGTTCCGACAATATACCGATAATATTGTCAATGTCGTTCTCATAGACAGGAATGCGCGAGAAGCGTTCATCCAGAAAAGCTTGCTTAATGTCCTCCATAGGCTGACTTACTTCCACAGCTACCATATCCGGTCTTGGCGTCAACGCTTCACCAACGAGAATATCGTTGAATTCCAGAGAGCGGTGCACGAGCTCCTTCTCTTCCTTATCGATTACGCCTTCCTCTTCGCTAATCTCCACCATCACTTTAATCTCCTCTTCCGTGACGGACAGATTATTCTTCTCTCCCTTGGAGAATACACGGGAGACGAGGCTTCTCAGCTTACTGAAAATAAAGTTGACCGGAGTAAGAATCGTAATAAGCACGAACATAATTCCTGAAATTTTCAGGGAATAGCTTTCCGCATGCTCTTTGGCGAACGACTTGGGAAGAATTTCGCCGAAGATGAGAATTAATATCGTCATACCAAAGGTGCTGAATATAAGGCCGGCGCTTGGCCCGAACAGATCCACCGACACCTTGGCTGAAATGCTCGCCGCAGCAATGTTCACGATATTGTTGCCTACCAGTATTGTGGACAGAGCGTTGTCGAAGTTCTCGACAATGTCCAGCGCCTTCTTGCTGCCCGGCTTCTTCTCATCAACATAATTCCTCAATCTGATCTTATTGACGCTTGAGAACGCCGTCTCCGCCGAAGAGAAAAACGCCGACAATAAAATCAGTGCTCCTAGCGTTAAGAGCAAGGGTAAGGGGATGCCTTCCAAAGGGATCGTCACTCTCCTGTTTATTATACTTCGCAGAGTCTCTCGCATAGTGATACGACTTTGCGTATCGTACCCTATACGCAGCAATCCACCGAACGTTTCAGTTGCTGCTATCGCTCCAAATTGGAGTCTGAAATAGGTCCAGTGTTTTCTCTACTCCCCCTATTTTAACCAATCGGAAGCGGAAATGCGATCTTTCTTTGAAAAACACGTCTCACACGGAAATATCCCGTTTGTTATAAGAGTAGTACGCCAATGCGACCGATACAGCAAAGATAAGTAGCGACAGCCCGGCGTATCCCCCATGCAGCCCTTCTTTCAATACGCTGCTTGCACTAAAGTATTGAAAAGGAGTGAACCATTTCAACAAGGACAGATCCTCGCTCATATCCACCGCAACCGACAGCATGAACGTCAGAAGCATCACTCCTGCGGATATCGATACGGCGCGTCTCGGCGACTTGCCCCAAGCGGCAATCGCAGCCCCCACACCGGTAAACAGCAATTGCACGAACAACAGCCCGACCATCAGGATGACGATGTCGCCGTACGCCTCCCTTCCCCCTTCAAATGCTCCGACCGACAACAGGGAGGAGATCAGCGTGACCGCATTGAACAGAACAAGATTAACGCCTGCAGCCAGCAGCTTATACGTCAGCGTCCGGCTTCGGGAGATCGGCTTCACCAGCAGAAATTCCGATGTGCGGTCCCGCTCCTCCTTCGCCACAATATTGGCGCCCATCATAGAGGCATGAACAGCGGCCATAATCAGCAAATAAAGAAACACCATTCCGTAGTATCCGGCAATTGTCGCTATGTCCAGTTCGCCAACGCCCATAATCGCTTTCATCGCCTTGGGCATGCTGGCCATCAGCTCATTCATCGCCCCGCCCGACTCTGTCATTCCGGCATACTTGCTCATACTGGCCACGACCATGGCCACAATGCCGATCGACCAGAGAATAAGCGACTTCCGAAGCGACTTCAGCTCGCGCAGCATTAAGTTCATGACGCCATTCACTCCTTCCGTATCCTATAATGTACAAGCTCAATGATTGAGCGCCGAAGCATCAATTGACATGAACGTCCCGGCGCGAGTAGCGCCAATATGCGAATGCCACTGCGACGGCGACGATGACTCCCGAGAGCAGCAGGAAGCCGGTCTCATAGCTCTCCTGACTGACGATATAGGCCCGATCGAAGTAATGCAGAGGCGACAGGTAGCGCAGAGCACCGTCTTCCGCCGTGGCGCCAATCATGCCGATAGCGAAGAAGGCGAACACCGTCCCCAGCGTAATCGGCAGCACGGTCCGGATACGAGGCGCGATCATGGCTGCCGCCAAGCCCAGCGCCAGGAAGATCAGCTGAATCATCGGCAGTGTCGCGGATACAAGCAGAAAGGCCTCTACACTGTAATCGTCTGTCTTCACCACTGACGCCATCAAGCTCGCAACCGCGACGAACACGGCATTGGTGATCAGCAAGCAAGTGAGCGCCGCCAGCAGCTTGGCCGTCACAACCGCGCCTCTCTGCACAGGCTTCGTCAACAGGAAGTCCGCCGTCTTCTCTCGCGTCTCCTTGGACAGAATGGACAAGCCCAGCCCCATCGCCTGAATAGCTCCGCACAAGGAGATATAAAGAAAAATATAGGAATAAAAGCCAAGCATGGAGGCTATGGAATCGATCTGCACTCCGACCGCCTTCAGCACCACTTCCGGCATCGTGCCCAGCACCTGCTTGAATTGCTCCGCTTCATTCGCGAACGTAGGAAACATCGCAAGAAAAAATACCGCCAGCATGGCAAGCGCCAACGTCCAGCCAAGCGTGCTTCGCCTGTTCGCCCTTAGCTCGAACCAATAGATATTCATAAGCCTTCTCAGTCCTCCTTCACATAGAAGTGCATGAAGATTTCCTCCAGGTCCGGCTCTTCCACCCACAGATTGCTCAGCTCTACGCTTGCAAGCCTATGCACCATTTCGTTGACGTTGCCCTTGAACAGGAAGCTGACGACGCCGTCCTCCTCCTTCCACTCCGTCACTCCCTCCATGGCGAACATATCGCGGCTGGCCTTCTCCTTCGTCTCCACCTTGAACTTCTTGTACGTATTCTCCTTCAGGCTGCTGATCTTCTCCAGCGCGATCAGCCGGCCCTCCTTAATAATCGCGACCCGGTCGCATAGCCGCTGCACCTCGCTAAGAATGTGGGAGGAGAAGAGGATCGTCGCCCCCTTCCGGTTCTCTTCCTGCAGCAGATCGAAGAAGCGCTGCTGCATAAGCGGGTCCAGCCCGCTCGTCGGCTCATCCAATATGATCAGCTTGGGCTCGTGCAGCAGTCCTTGCACGATGCCTACCTTCTTCTTGTTGCCCAGCGACAAGTCGTCGATTCGCTTGTTCAAGTCCAGCTCCATGACGTCTGCCAGCTCTCGCATCCGCTTGCTGCAGTCCTTGCCGTAGAAGCTGGCGGAATACTTAAGTAGCTCCTTCACCCGCATGTTGTCGTAATAGAACACCTCGGAGGGCAGGTAGCCGATATGCCGCTTGATTTCTGTGCCGTGCGCAACGCAGTCCTTCCCGAAAATGCTGGCGCTGCCGCTGGTGGGGTAGATCAGACCCAGCATCGTGCGAATCGTCGTGGATTTGCCTGCGCCGTTCGGTCCGATGAAGCCGAATATCTCGCCCTCTTCAACGGAGAAGCTGACATCGATAATGCCCCTTGATTTGCCATACATTTTGGTCAGGCGGTTCAGTTCAATTGCCCTCATCCCAATCCCTCCTCATGTCATTGGAACTGCTCCTTGTAGAAGCTTCTGCGGAACATCTCGAAGAAAGCTTCGGCTTCCTTCATAATCGCCTCCACATCCATCACGCCGCCCGTCATCTTGACTCTCATGCGCTCCCTCTCGCCCACGCCTTCCAGTGTCCACTGAATCACTTGCACGACTCGTTCGAATGGTACGCCGTCGCGGAACTTGGACGTATCCAGATTGGTCAATACCCTGCCGTAACCACTGTCCAGCAGCCCCTGAATACGCTGGTCGACATCGGCCTTAATCTCGGATGCATTCTCCATATAGGCCATGCTGACGAACCGGAACATCTCCGGATACTTCTCAGCGATAGCGAGCTTCAGCTTGCTGATATGCCACAGCCTGTCGAACAAGTCCGTCACACTGTAATCGATCTGACTGTACAGTTCCTCTGCCAATACGGCTACGGCATGATCATAAATATAAAGAAAGAGCCCCTGCTTGCTCTTGAAGTAGTGGAAGAGCAGCCCCTTCGATATGCCCGCTTCCTTCGCCATCTCATTCGTAGATGCGGCAGCGTAGCCTTTATCCGCAAATTCCTTCAGCGCTACATTAATAATGCGTTCTTGCCTATCCGGCTCAATCGCCTGAAACTTCTGGTACAATTGCTTCGCCGACTCCTTTCGCTATGAACTAAGTGTTGCGGCTTCTGTCGTTCAAGCTTCCCCGCCCCGTAAGGAAGACAGTTGCTGAAAGTTGCTCCAATAGCATGCAGAAATAGCATTGACCACTATGGTCAATGCTATTATACTCCTCATTGACCGGAGTGGTCAATGCTATATTTCTGCGGCTTGTCTTCTATAAATCCCTGCGCAGCGCGCGCAGCACATCGATGCGGCAAGCGCGGTTCGCCGGCCGATAGCCGGACAGCATCGCTACGCCAATTGCTATGGCGCAGGACAGCGCCACCAGGAACGGAGGAATAAGCGAGAAGACGAAGCCGGCCGGCACCTCCTCTTCCAATGCCGCGCTCACTAGAAGCGGTAACCCCGCATTGACCGCATAGGAGATCGCATAGGAGACGGCTGTGCCGATAGCCGCTCCCATAATGCCGATCAGTCCGCTCTCCAGCAGGAAGATGCGCTTGATCGCCGATGGATTGGCGCCGATCGCTTTCATGATGCCGATATCGCCCGCTCGTTCCGTCACCGCCATCGACATCGTATTGAATATGCCGATCGAAGCGATAATGACAGCGATTGTGCCTATGAATACCAGCCCCGCCTTCATAATGAAGAAGATGACATTCATCTGCTTGACTTCATCCGCCACAGAATAAATGAAGTAACCCTCATCCCTCAGCTCCTGGGAAAGACCGCTTACCTTGGATGCATCTGTCGCGATGAGTTCGACATTATGATACTGCCTGTCCCCGCTCAGCTCCTGTAGCTCGGCCACCCGCTTCATCGTCTGCTCGGTTGACAGTTCCTCCTCTATATGGGGCAGCTCTCCCATTGCGGTGCCCGTCAATTGTTCAATCTCTTCCAGCAGCTCTCGTCCGATATATATCGCGCCGTCCTTATTCCACTCCCTGGTCGGCTTGACCGCTATGCCTACAATGCTCGCGTCTATTATCTTCTCCTTCTTCTCCCCTTCAACATAATACTGAACCTTGAGCTGCATCGACTTGCCGATCCATTCCGCCGCATCCGCGGTCTCCGTCGCTGTATCGCCGGATTCCGTAATCTCGCCATCATTCAAGCTCTGTCGAATATGATAGCCGACGATCACTTCTCGAGGCTCCTGCGGCAGCCGTCCCGCGCTCAGCTCGAGGCCCGCTGCCGCTTCCTCCTCAATATCAAGCTGAATGACGCCGCCAGTATTGTATACTTGCTCGCCCTCCATATGCGGATCAAGGAACTGACGTATATGATTCTGATAAGTCACACTTTTCACATGCGGCAAAGACCGAAAGTACGCCATATCTCTATCGCGAATGCCATACTCGCCGTCATGCTTATTGGCATCCTTGTCGTGAATCGTTATCCCGGTCACAAGCCGGTCGCCGACCACCTCATCTACGATGCTCTTCTGCAGGCCGAAGCCAACGGAGGCAAGCACGATAAGGAACGCGCAGCCCATCGCCGTCGCCAGCACCGTCATGAACAGTCTTGTTTTGTTGCGCTTCATATTTTGCCGGACGAACCGGAGCTGATCCTTCCCTGTCATCTCTCTTCTCTCCTTCTCTCTATACCAGTCTGCCGTCTTGCAATCTAATCGTGCGATGCCCGATGGCGGCTACCTGCTCATCATGGGTAATGATGACGAATGTTGTACCTAGCTCCCTGTTCAAATGCTGGATCATCGTCAGCAACTGGCCTTCATTCTCGCTGTCCAGGCTCCCCGACGGCTCGTCCGCAAGCACGATCGGCGGCTCCAGCACCAGCGCCCGCGCAACCGATACCCGCTGCTGCTGCCCTCCGGACAGCTCGCCGGGATAATGGTCGCTATACGCGTCCAGCCCGACTTCCTTCAGCAGACTTGTCACCCTTCTACGGCGCAGCTTCGGGGATATCCCCTTAAGCACCATCGGCAGCTCCACATTCTCATATGCCGTCATGCCGGGGATGAGCTGGAAGCTTTGAAAAATAAAGCCGTAATGCGCCAAACGAAAATCTGCCCACTCGCCTTCGCTCAGACCGGTAACTGTCTTGCCGGCTACCGTGATCCCTCCGGAGGTCGGCCGGATATACCCCGATATGAGATTAAGCAGCGTAGACTTGCCGGACCCGCTTCGCCCGACGATCGACAGAATCTCTCCTCTCTCTACCCGCAGATCGATATCGTGCAAGACCGGAATGGAACGCCCCTTGCCTTTACCGCCGATATGAAATTGATGACACACTTGGGTCAGCTGTATCATATCCGTTCACCCTCTCCTCTATCTCTGTCTTCATCTCCTATGCCTACAAGCCTACCAACAAAGCTATAACTTCCCTTTAAGAAAACCTTAAATTAATCTTTAGATACTCGTTGGGTAATCATAAATAATATGGTTGTGTCAGTATCAGCTGTTTGGTATAATCATAACGGAACGTATGTTCCTATATGGTGTGACCATTGACAGTATTTGTTGATGGGTGCTCAGCCTTGGAATCCAATCTCCCGAAGGAGGAATTGTTAATGAGTATTGAAGTCTACTTGAATTTCAACGGCAATTGTCGCGAGGCGACAGAGTTTTATGCAGAGGTGTTCGGTGTGGAGTTGCAGGAGATGATGACATTCGGGCAGAGTCCGCCAAGCCCCGAATACCCCCTGCCGGAAGAAGCCAAGGACTTGATCATGCATACTCGATTGAACATTTTGGGCAGCAACGTTATGTTCTCCGACGTGTTCCCGAGCATGCCGTTCACAGTGGGCAACAATGTCAGTCTGACAGTACAGAGCAAGGATCCGGAAGTGCTGTCATCGGCATTCAATCAGCTCAAGAATGGCGGAGAAGTGCAGATGGAGCTGCAAGAGACCTTCTGGAGCAAGAAGTACGGCAGCCTGACGGACAAGTTCGGTATCGTCTGGCAGTTCAATTTGAATGAGGAAGATTGCTAGAGGACAGTTCACATAGAGCGTTCGACAGAAGCTTACTTCAATGAGACAATATATTGAAGTAAGCTTCTTGCTTGTCGGAGGGAAAGATGTTATGAAATTGGAACGGCTTTTATCCATCATCATCCTGCTGCTGAACCGTCGAATGATGCAGGCGAAGGAGCTGGCCGAGCGATTCGAAGTGTCCGTCCGGACGATTTACCGGGATATCGATGCCATCAACGCTGCGGGCATTCCGATCGTCACCTTTCAAGGCATGAATGGCGGAATCGGACTGGCGGAAGGTTACCGGCTGGATCGCAATATCATGACGAATGACGAGTTGGCCGCCATCGTCACCGCCTTGCGCAGCATCTCCACGTCTTACGGCAATGAGCAGCACCAACAACTCATGGAGAAACTCAACAGCATCGTTCCTCCCGCATACTCGGAGGAATTCCGGCAGATGACAAGCCGAGTCTTGGTTGACCTGTCCCCCTGGGAAGGCAATGAAAGGCTGCAGCCAAAGCTGCAGCTGTTAAAGGATGCGGTAGATCGCTGCATGGTCGTGGCATTCACCTATTCCAATGCGCGAGGCGAGGTGTCGCATCGATGGGCAGAGCCGCACACGCTTATTCTGAAGGGAAGGCAGTGGTATGTGCAAGCATACTGCTTGGAGAAAGAGCAATTCCGGCTATTCAAGCTGAAGCGGATGAAGGAGCTGGAGATGGCAGAGGGGAAGACCTTCGAGCGAAGAGAGATGCCTGCCCAGGAGCCTGCCATGAACAATAGCCGCTATGAGCCAAGCGGGATGACGGAATTCGTCTTGCGCTTCCGCGCGGACAGTCGCTACCTAGCGGAGGAATGCTTCGGAGTGGAAGAGCTGCAGCCCTGCGATGACGGCAGCTGGCGAGTAAGGAAAGCCTACCCTGAAGATGAATGGCTATACAGCTACATTCTCGGCTTGGGACACCATGCGGAGGTACTGGAGCCCCCCCATCTGCGTGAGATTATTGCCCAGCGCGCAGAGCAGATTGTGAAATTATACAGAAGTGATCAAGCAACCTGACAGACAGCTGTCAGGTTGCTTGTTTTATACTGACCTCATACTCAAGAGGAGAGTGATCTGCCAATGAATCGAACAGAACAAACGATGGATGCCATCTGCCAGAGCTGCAGCATGCCCATGACGGCTTCCGAGCAATACGGCACGGAAAAGGACGGAACAACATCAGCGGATTATTGCCGCTATTGCTATAAAGATGGCGCATTTACGCAAGCGGAATTTACTATGCAGGACATGATTGCATTCGATATCCCTTTCATGGTGAAGGATGGCATGGAAGAAAGTCAAGCAAGGACACTGCTGCAAAGCATCATGCCGCGCTTGAAGCGCTGGTCTCCCCAAGAGGCAGGCTCCGGCTCCGCCATTCAGCCAGACCGCTACGAGGAGCTGCCTTCCTTCACGCTTGCAGGAATTAGCGTCGTCACGACGAATGAAGCGGAATTCAGCGGCGAGGGCAAGATTGGCAAGCTGTATGAACAATATTATGCGCAGAATATTGGCGGACAGCTGGCCCCTCATCAACAAAAGCTTGGGCATTACGGCTGCTACTTCAACTACGAGCAAGGCGATGCCGGGCGATATGAATTGATGGTCGGCGTACAGGTTCGAGAAGCAGAGCAAGACTCGCTTCCAGAAGCGGTGAAGGCCTTCACCGCTCCTGCTGCGAAATACGCCGTGTTCGTCACGGAGCGGGGGCCGATTATCGAGATGGTGCAGCGAGCTTGGGCAGGTATCTGGCAATGGTCAAGGCAACCCGGTAATGAGCGGGCCTTCACGGGGGACTTCGAGTATTACGGCCCGGATATCAATCCGGAAGACGGGCAGGCGGAGATTTATATCGCAGTGCGCTAGCAGGCTGTTGCACGACATATATGAAGCCAGCGACAGGTAAGAGCCCGTCCGCTGCATATTCAGGCATCCCTGCGACAAGCGCAAGCCCTACGCCCATCAAGTTATTATCGCACGCATGAGAAAGAGCTTACGCCGATTTGCCAAAGGCGTAAGCTCTTTTCATTTTTTGCAGACCGAAGCCGACTCTATTAGCCAGTATTGCCGGCGCTATCCTCCCGCTTGATCTGCTTGCTCCGCAGTTGTCCGCACGCCGCATCGATATCCGTACCGTGCTCCAATCTGACGCTGCAGCTGATTCCCTGCTTCTTCATCGTATCGTAGAAGGCCGTGATGGACGCCTGCTCGCTCCGCTGATACTGGCTATGCTCGTCTACCGGATTGTACGGAATGAGATTCACATTCACCAGCCTGCTGCGGTCGCGCATCAGCTCTGCCAGCTCCAAGGCATGCTCCACCCGGTCGTTGACGTCCTTCAGCAAAATATACTCGATCGTGATGCGGCGGTTCGTCTTCTCCAGGTAATAATCGATCGCTTCCATCAGCTTCTCGATCGGAATGGCCTTGTTGATCTTCATGATCCGCGTACGCAGCTCGTTATTGGGCGCATGCAGCGATACCGCCAGATTGACGCTGAGATCGTTGTCGGCGAACTCCTTGATCTTGCCCGCCAGACCGCTGGTCGACACCGTAATATGCCTTGGGCCAATAGCCAATCCCTTGTGATCCTTCACGATGGTGATGAAATCGGCCATATTCTCATAATTATCGAACGGCTCGCCGATGCCCATCACGACAATGTGAGTCACGCGCTCGTCTCCACCCGACTGATCAAGATGAAGCTGCACCTTCATGATCTGCTCCACGACCTCAGCCGCGCTGAGATCTCTGCTCTTCGCAAGCAATCCGCTGGCGCAGAAGCTGCAGCCGATATTGCAGCCCACCTGCGTCGTCACGCAGACAGACAAGCCGAACTTATGGCGCATCAGCACCGTCTCAATCAGGTTGCCGTCCACAAGCCTGAACAGAAATTTGATCGTGCCGTCCGCCGACTCCTGCCGCGTATGCTCCGTCAAGGTACCGACTGTGAAGTGCTCATTCAGCAGTGCTGTGCAATCGGCGTGCACCTCCGCCATTTCGTCGATCGATACGACCCGCTTCCGGTACAGATAGTCCCATACTTGGCCCGCCCGGAATTTCCGATGCCCGCGCTCCATCAGCCATTGGGATAATGCATCTAATGTAAGTCCATATAGGGATGGTTTGCTCATGCTTCGTCCTCACTTTACGCTAAGAGCCCCGGTCTATCCTGATCCATACGCATGGGGATACGCTCCCGGAGCTGTTGTCTGCTACCTATTGTCCCAAAAAAGGGGGACTAACACAAGGGGCGGCTTCCAGCTTCCCTGTTCTTCATCCCTTAGTGCTGCCAATGATGGAACACGCGAGTCACCGCTGCCTATACAAGAAGTTATATGGTATGCAATAAGTGAAAAACGACTCATTCTGAGACAGAGACGAACCGTTCCAGTATAGTTTAATTGTGTCATATTAAAGAGATAAAGTATCCAACGGTATTTCAAAGGCGCGTTTAATAACTAACCCTGCAGCGAGCTTCGATTCATCCGGTTTGTTACAAAGGTGGATCATTTGTACGTTATTAACCGTTACTGGCAGCTGGTGCATCACTCTGGACTTGATCTCGCCGAACATTTCAGGACTGATGGTTTGAATGACACGGCCAGTCATAAGCAGGCTGTCTGGATTTATGAATGTAATAATATTGGCCATAGCGATCGATATGCCATCGACTATTTTTTCGTATAAGGCAAGAAACTTGGGATCTCCTATTTTTAATCCTTCTGCAAACTCCTCCAGCGTACATTTAATCGATACACCCAGTCCGCTGCTGGAAGCAAGCGTCGTTAAGCATCCGGATCTGCCGCAATGGCAAGGATAAGCATCTTCCCCGTAGAACCCTTTGTAGTGCCCGAATTCCCCTGCGACAAAGTTGGATCCCGTTATAATTTGTTTATCGTGAACGATGGTTCCGCCTGTCCCATAATCAAACTTAATGGTGATATTGTTAGTGGATTCCTTCAAGCAACCATTCATATTCTCATTGACCGAAAGAAGGTTAACATCGTTTTCGATATGCACAGGAATATTATATTTGTCTTCCAGTAACTGACTGAGCGGCAGACGATGAAAACCTATGCCTGGCGTCCGGAGAACGATGCCATGCAGGGAATCCACCAGTCCCTGTATACTGATTCCGATCCCCTTTACTTTGGAGGTGTCAGGCACTTGGGTGAGCAACTCATCAATAACTTCATGTAGTAGCCTCAGCAGCACATCTACGGAGCCGTATCTGTTAATCGTGCGCTCAGCCGATACAATGGCTTTTTGACGCAGATTATACACTTTTCCACGAATGTATTTGCCGGCGAGTTCGAGTCCTATAGCATAAAAATGGCTGCTGTTAATGTGAAGGCCGACTCTCTTTCTGCCGCTTCCTGCTTCCAAATTGATAAGTTCTCCTACTACAATTATTTTTTCTTCTAACAGGCGGTTTACGATATTGGTAACCGTCTGTCTGCTAAGTCCAGTCTTTTCTGCAAGCTCTACGCGAGAGATCGGCCCTTCTGAATAAATAAGAAAGAGAACCTTCTGCTGATTAATTGATTTTAATAACATATGGCTAGTTTGTTTGACCGAAACACTCACGATATGCATCCTCTTTCCAACAACATTTTATATAATAATCTAGATTCAAAACATTTGATAAATTATACATATAATCGCTTCAAGTGTAGCATTAATACGAGGCAAATAAAAGTAGTATATTAGATTAATTCAACTCATACGCATTTTAAACTCCCTGAAAAGCGACGATTAATGGCGGTTTTATGCAGTGTAATTCAAACAACGCAAAATCTCTCAATCCAAAAATGTCAAAAAAATGCACGATTTGTATTGACATTGTGTCAAAAAAAGATAGTATTAATTTATAAACTGATTTGATTAAGTATAATAAATCATCGTCTAGAGGAGCAAGTCATGGTATGGATTGGATGGATTTTTGCAATAGCGGCGATGGCGGTACTTACTTACATATGCTGGCTGCATGCAGTTGTATTAAAACCTGGTAAAGCAGATGCACTTATTGTACTCGGCTATGTATCCAAAGATGGTCGAATACACCCATTACTTAAGGAGAGACTCGATGAGGCTTATAAACTATTTCAGCAGTATGGGCACAAATACATCATTGTATCGGGGGGAGCTGTTGGTTCACGCCGCTCGGAAGCGGAATTGATGAAGAAGTATCTAGTTGAGAAGGGCGTTCCGACAAAGAAAGTACTGGAAGAAGATAAGTCATACAATACGGTTCAGAACTTAATTTTTAGCAAGCAATTAATGGAGCAGTACCAGCTAAATTCTTTTATTATCATAACAAATTCATTTCACATCCGCCGCACAAAATATATTTTGCATCGTCTTGGTATAAAAGGCGATTTTTGTGCCAATCGAAGTGTTAGGAGTATTATAGCATTCCAGCTGAAATTAACCTTTTTGGAAATTCGGGCATTTCGATTAACGCTCCCGATTATCACAAGAGCAATCGATGATCAAAACAATTGATAAAAAGGTTGAAAGTAGACTGATTGTCATTTTACCTGCAAACGTTTACATATTTTTAGGAGGTGAGGCTTAAGGGGCCCAATTTGCTGGTATTTACAATTTATTCACCCTGAGTTGATTGGAGATTAACAAAACGTGTTTATGCTTAAATAGTTAATCCAATTTATTTATTAATTATGAGGGGGAACGATAAGAATGTTTGATGGGAAAATAAAACGTTTAATGAGCACAGGTGTTGCCGCAGTACTATCTTTAACAATGCTGGCTGCTTGCAGTGGAAACAGCGGAAATAACCAGCCTAGCCCAAGTACATCACCAACTGGTTCGGATAAGCCAGGTGCATCAGCAGAGGTAGAGGTTTATGAGAATGGGCTGTCTAAGAATGAGAAAGTAACGCTGAAGGTAGGCTTCTTCGTAGGGGGATACGGCCGCGAATGGTTCGATCATGCCGTTCAATCGTTCACAGCTAAGTATCCAAATGTCAAAATTGACATTACGGCTTCAGCGGATATGAAGACGATCCTCTCAACAAAAATTTCCGCAGCCAATGATAATGACATGTTTGATCTTTTCAACACAACCCCTGCAGGAGGCATTGTATCGCTGGCTGAAGCAGGCAAGCTTGAGCCAATGGATGATATTTGGGAATATCCTCTTCCAGATGTTCCGGATAAAAAGGTTAAGGATCTTATGATGCCTGGCATGTACGAGTCAACGCAGCTAATCAATGGGAAAAGGTATGAATTTACGACGGCGAGCAGTTTTGGCGGGTTGTTTTTTAACAAAAAGTTGTTTGAAGAGCATGGTTGGAACCAAAATCCAAACACATGGGATGAATTTAAAGCACTTCTAGCAGACATTAAAGCAGATGGTATTGCTCCAATTACGTTCCCAGGCATTCACCCAAGCTACCATAACTGGGCTTTCGGAACAGCAAAAAACTTTGAGCTGGCTGATATCAATGGTCATGTTGATGAATTTATCGAAAATTTTAGTACCTATGGTCTTCCGCAATACACGAATCCAGAGACGGTTGAAACCTGGAATCGCATCTATGAGCTTGGCCAGCAAGGATATTTTGCAGAAGGACTTCCGGCATTGAATCATACGCAATCACAAATGCAGGTTATTCAAGGACAAGCGGCGATGGTATCGACAGGAACTCATGTCGAGAATGAGATGAAGGAAGCAACGCCTGCGGATTTCGATTGGGGCTACATGGCTGTTCCCTTTAGAGATAATACAAATCAAAAGCTTTGGATTCGAAGCGGAACTTCAAACTTCAATTATATATGGGCGGCTAAGCCGGATCTGAACAAAAAGTGGGCGAAGGAATTAATCACATGGATGGTTACGCTCGAAAACCAACAGTTTGCTGCCGAGAAGGCAGGCGCCCTGCCAATGCGCAAGGATTTGACGGAAGATCCTGCGAGGACGGCTAAGCTTTCCAGCTCAGCCAAATCCGTTCTGAAGTACATTGCGGATAATAAGGCTCACACATACAAAGCAAGCCGGTCTATTAGCATTTCCGATCCAAATCTTGCTCAAGCTGAAAAATTAATGAATGAGAATATTGTGAAATTTGCTCTTGGCCAGCAGGAGCCATTGCCAATTCTAGAACAAGCCGAAGAGCTGTTGAAGAAAGCTGTAGAGGCTGAGAAGAAAAAATAAGACGTGATAGAGCGGGGAGGATTCATCTCCGCTCTTCCGTTTTAATCACATTGATTATGTAAGATAGGAGTTGACCTCTCGTGTCTGATTCTACTGTTGTGAACACACCGCAGACCCCTATAAAAAAGCTGGGTCTTAATAAGGCGAATACGCAGAAGTGGATATTTCTGTTTGTAGCAATCGTACCTCCCTTTGGCGGTTACTTACTGTTTACATTATTTCCGAATATATTATCTGTGTATTATGCGCTGCTCGATTGGGATGGATTTACGGATGCAACGTTTGTCGGACTGTCGAATTTCATGACCGCATTTGAGGATAAATATGTATGGCGCGCACTTACCCATAATTTGATTTTTATGATAACGGTTCCTTTCCTTGTTATTATCATCTCCTTACTCCTTGCCTATTTAATTACAAATAAAACGTATAAAGAAAATAAGTTTTTGAAGGTATTGTTCTTCTTTCCGAATGTATTGTCTACTGTCGTAGTCGCTCTCCTCTGGGCTTTTATTTATGATGGATCGTACGGCTTGCTGAATGGACTTCTAAAATTCGTCGGTATTAATATCGGTAATTTTTATTGGCTGGGTAATGAAAGTACAGCGCTTGCGTCGATTATTCCGGCATGGGTGTGGGGCGGCGTTGGCTTGTATGTCATTATTTTCGCCAATGCGATGCTAGCCATCCCGAAGTCATTGTACGAGGCTGCCATTCTTGAAGGGGCTGGGCATATGACGCGCTTGTTTAAGATTACAATGCCGCTTGTTACGCCAATTATCCGCGTCAGCGCTTTGTTCCTAGTAGTTGGCACGATGAAGGGCTTCGAAATCATTCTCATAATGACGAATGGCGGCCCATTCGGGTCAACTGACGTCATCGGCCTCTACATGTTCAACTTAGCTTTTGGCGAAGAGTATCGGAATTACGGCTACGCGTCCGCAGTCGGTATGATTCTGTTCGTTATATTAGTAACGGCGAAGTTGTTAATTGATAAATTTGTGCCGAACAAAGGCTATGAGTACTAGTTTCCATATGAAGGTTCGGAGGGATAAGTTTGAAGGAAAAACGAACGTTGATGGACGTTGTCTGGCGTGTGCTGCTTTATGCTTGGTCGCTAACCATTTTATTTCCGCTCGTCTGGGTGATTTATGAATCGCTGAAAAGTAATCCTGAATTTTACCAAGATATATGGGCACTGCCTTCGGAACTAATATGGCAGAATTATACGAAGGCTTGGAATCAATACGGTTTTGGACAATCGCTCTTGAATACCCTCTATTATGTTGGCGGAAGTCTAGTGCTTGGTCTTTTTTTCACGACGATTAACGCCTATGCGCTTACTCGAATGAATTTCAAAGGAAGAAAACTGATTTGGGGCTTGATTATGCTGTCCTTGTTCCTGCCTGGCATCAATGCGCTTGTACCTCAATATGTCATTATGCGGGAACTGGAGTTGGCCAATAGCTTAACCGGACTCATATTGCTGTCCAGCCTAGGGGAAAGCGTGTTCTACCTTATGCTGCTCGGAGGATTTATGAGCTCACTGCCCATGGAGCTTGAGGAAAGTGCAACGATGGATGGCGCTACTCTATTCCAAAAGTTTTGGCGTGTTATCGTTCCTTTGTCTACGCCGGGGATTGTAACCGTTGGAGTATTCAAGTTCCTAGGTTTCTATAACAATTTCTTGGCGCCTTTTATCTATTTAAGCGATCCAAAGAAATATCCGATTGCGGTGCAAATGTATTCCGCGAACAAGCAGATGGAATACACTGCGGATTGGGTAACTTTGTTTGCCGGCGTCACCATTGCCATGGTGCCATCAATTATCATTTATATTTTATTCCAAAGACTTCTTCTGGAAGGTGCGACGATGGGGGCAGTAAAGGGATGAATGCTATGCAGCCGTTAAAGGCGAAATATAAGTTAATTGCATTAGATCTGGACGGAACTCTTCTGACGGATGAGAAGCAAATTTCGGAAGAGAATAAAAAATGGATTCAACATGCCGTCAATAACGGAGTTAAAGTCATATTTTCTACCGGAAGAGGCTGTCAAAATACGAAGGGCTTCTGGGATGAGCTTGGACTCGATTCTCCAATGGTACTGCTCAATGGCGCAGAGATTTGGGAAGGGCCGGGCAAGCTTAAAAACCGCATCTTTCTTCCGCGGGATACGATTCGCCGCATTCATGCCATTGCTGCCGAGTTGGGTGAGTGGTATTGGGGTTACAGCGTAGAAAGCTTGACTGGCGACAAGGATTGGACGCCTGAGATGCTCAAGAGGGATTGGATGAAATTTGGCATCGGCAGTAATGACCAACAGAAGCTTGCAGAAATAAAGAAAGAGCTGCTCAGTTGGGGAACGCTGGAGATTACCCGTTCGGCGTCTACTAATATAGAGATTTCAATAAAAGGTGTTACAAAGGAAAGTGGAGTACGCCAGGTTTGTCAGATGCTGGGCTTGACGATGTCCGATGTATTCGCTATAGGAGACAGCGATAATGACGCGAAGCTGCTGAAGGCGGCAGGTCTCGGTGTGGCGATGGCCAACGGTGAAGAGCAGATCCAATCAATAGCGGACGTCATCACGGCCACCAACAACGAGGACGGCGTTGCTCAGGCAATCCGGAAGTATGTATTTCAAATGGAGTAAACATAGCAAACGTATGCTAGTAAATATGGTAGGGAGTGGTTATAGATGGCCGTTCAATCGAAAGAGATAAACTTAGATCAACTGGGCGGAACTATATACCCAGAGACAAAAAATAGGGAACAGTTGAAATGGTATTCTCCGCTTGAGGCGCCCTTTCACATCGCTGGCTTCCCCTGGCTTGCACAGGATGGGGTTTATAGACGCCTGCCCCTGGCTTCCAGGGCTGTCTTGCCGCCAGCGGTTGATACACTTGCTTATTGTACGGCGGGCGGTCAAATTCGCTTTCGGACCAATTCTTCGCGGTTGTTCATAAGGGTGCGCCTTGCCGGACCTGCTAATATGCATCATATGCCGTCTACAGGGCAGTGCGGGTTTGATTGTTATCTTGGAGAGCCAGAGAATCAGTACTTTCTCTCCACGGCTATATTCAAGCCAACGGCTAGCGAATATGAATCACAGTTATACCAATGGGAGACAAAAAAAGATGTGGCTGTCACCTTGAACTTCCCACTCTACCAAGGGGTAGAAGAGGTATGGATTGGTGTAGATAAGGATGCTCTCATATGTGATGCGCCTGCCTATGCAAGCAATAAGCCTGTCGTTATATATGGAACCTCGGTTACGCAGGGGGGATGTGCCTCCCGGCCAGGTATGGCTTATTCTAATATTCTAAGCCGTATGATTCCGGTAGAATTCGTGAATCTGGGCTTCTCCGGAAATGCAAAGGGTGAGGCAGAGCTCGCACATATCATTTCAGAAGTCGATGAACCTGCGCTTTACATTCTTGATTATGAAGGGAATACGGGCGAGGCCGAAAATATCGCGCGATCACTGCCTGTGTTCATCCGTATTTTGAGAGAGCGACATCCTGAAGTTCCTATATTGATAGTGTCCAGGATTAGCAATGCCGGAGACCGTTTCTATGGGGAAAGGAGGGAGCTTAATAATCACCGCAAGCTGATTCAGATCGAGAATGTAAAACAGAGGCGAGCAGAGGGAGACAGTAATATCCATTTCGTTGACGGTTCTAAGCTGTTAGGCGATGATTTCGCAAGTGAGTGTACGGTTGACGGAATACATCCAACTGACCTCGGATTTCTGCGCATGGCACAGTCGCTTGCGCCTATCATTAGACCATTGTTAAGACTATGAATAACAAGAAGATAGATGATATACACAGCCTTCAGACTGCCATTTCTTCGGTTTAAAGGCTGTTTGTCATACGCTTCATACATTTTGAGCCGAAAAGGAGAGGATATTGATGACGTCCAATAGTAGAAACCTGCCTTTAATCGTAATGGCTTGCTTTATTGCTGGAGTTATTAGTCTTTGTTACGGTATTATGGCATTCGCATCTTCAGAGAAAGAAAATGGTGTTTCTAAAAAAGAGAGGGCGGAGTACTTAGGATCTACCTTGTTTAAAGGACACATGCATACTCACACATCTCTCAGTGACGGGATATTGTTACCTGATGATGCCTACAATTTTGTGAAAGCTAATACAGATTTTGATTTTTATGCAGTGACTGAACACGACGTGACTTACGAAATTAGTACGGGCAGTGATTTTATTACTCATGTTCAAGACTCTTATTCAAAGGAATACAAATTGCTGCATGAGCAATCAGATGCTCACAATAGCAATAACGAATTTATTACGCTGCCTGGCACGGAAGTAACTTGGTACGATGAATCGGGTCATATCAACTTATTTAATGCCGCATGGTTTGCAAGAACATATGGACTAGATGCGGATGGTACGTGGGGCTGGAGCGACATAAAATACGATTTGCCAACCTTTTATGCAAGACTTGCCCAGGATCCTGATGCTATTGCTCAATTTAACCATCCACGTTCGTCAGGAAACTGGAGTTTCTCTGAATTTAAACACTATAACCGAGATGTTGACAGAAATCTGAATATGATAGAATACAAATCCGCAAATGATTTTGCAATCTATACCAAGGCATTAGATCGAGGCTGGCATATTTCTCCTGTGTTTGGCGGAGATGAGCATAAAGGGAATTGGGGAATGGTTCAACCCCATGTAACCGGTATGTGGGCAAATCATTTATCTAGAGAAGGCCTTTACGAGGCGATGCGAAATCACCGCACCTATGTATCATTTGATCGTAATTTAGAAATGGCAGTTTCAGCAAACGGTCAGATGATGGGGGCGATCCTTCCAGCTAGTACTAATGAAATTGAACTTTATGTACGGATAAATGATCCTGATGCAAACGATTATTTGGATAAAGTCGTTGTTTATAAAAACAGCGGCGAAATAGTCAAGGAGTACCGCAATATTGCCAGCAATCAATTTGAAATGGAAGACACCTTTGCAAGCGCAGACGGGGATTATTTCATCGTTAGAGCTTTCCAAGCAGACGGTGAAGAAGCGATAAGTGCTCCAATTTGGATTGGTGACGAAACGAGAGGCACGGTGCATGCGCCTGACATTACGGTCCATGGACAATATCCAGACACCATTGAGCTTGGGGATCAAGTAGAAGTGCTGGGCGCTTCAGCGACGGATTATCGCGGTCAATCCCTATCGGTGGAAGCAATCGTTTTAAATGATAAGGGAGAAGTAGCCGTTGAAGGTCAGCATTTCAAGGTCGATATGTATGGGGAATATTTTATTAAGTATGCGGCAACCGACCATCAAGGAAATACACGTGTTGAACTTATCCGGCTGCTTGTTGATCAACAAAATCTGGATACCGAAAAAATTTTAAATGAATTTCAACCCATCGTTAATGTAGGTGCCAATGAACATGAAGTAGGAATAAATGTAGTAACCGATAAGGCATTAGAAGCAACGTATGTGCAGTATAAGCCTGAGTCAGAAGCGATGTGGGACAATGCTGAAGTAGTACAAGCGAATGTTTCTTATTTTCAAGTGGCGTACGGCGACACGTTCGCCAAGAGTAATTATCGTGTGCTTGCAGCTCATGAAGTGGGTTTAACAGATCTCGACTTAGGGACTAAGTATGACTATCGGTATGGTATTTCACCGACTGGGCCTTGGAGCAGCAGTTATCGCTTTAGAACCGCGCCAGCTTCAGAGGAAGCTGTTATGTATGTAATGGGGGATCTTGAGGTTCCAGATCGAAATCCGGAAAATTTCCGGCTCTTTAAAGATATGCTGGACGTTCTGCGTGAGAAAAACTCAAACGGGCAAACTGTGATTCAAGTTGGAGACTTGGCCTGGCTTGGCGGCAATATGTATGCATGGGATGATGTGTTTAACAACATTTATAACAACGATATGGGTCTAATTACTGCTCATATTGCCGGGGACCGTGAACGTGTGACGGATCGGAAATTTGGAGCATATTCGGGGTTTTTAAATTTGCCGAAAAACGGTGAAGGCAGTTACCTTGAAACGAATTATTCGTTTGATTATGGAGATATGCACATTGCTGTCATGAATTCTGTGTTAGATTTCGAAAAGCAGCTGTCATGGCTGGAAAAAGATATGCGGGCAACCGATAAAAAGTGGAAAATCGTTATGGGGCATTATCCTTATTATGGCGGTCAATCCGGCGATGAGACCGGTATGAACATTATGAGAGTGAAATTGTCTCAAGCATTTGAACGGCTTGGCGTTAGTCTGTACATTGGCGGCCATGATCATGTGTATAAACGGACAACCATACGAAACGGTGTAAAAGATATATCCGAAGAAGCGATGAACCTAGGTACAACATTTGTGACAGTTGGTTCATCAGGTCCAACATTCTACGATAATAAATCCTTTGACTGGGATCATATCGTCTATGATGAAAATAAGCAGACAGGTGTTATTTTAGAATCTAACGATCAATCTCTCACATTGAAAACTTACAACAGCGACGGTATTGAAATTGATTCATTTACGATAAAGCAACCTGCAAATTATATGAATTTATCGAGCGCGATTGTGGAAAATAACGTCTTAAAGGGCGTTGGGGTATTAAATTACCCAAATTCGCTTGAAAGAGTTACGGTTATCGGTGAAAAGCGTGATCATACGGGTGAGCAGCTGCTAGAAACAGTTATCCAGGAAGCAACACTAGAACATCTCGGACGTGAACAAATCATTTTATTTGACAGCCCACTTGCATTTGGCGATGAAAATACAATCGTCGTAAGACTGGTTAATAATCCAATCGACAGAGAGCCGTTAACAGATCCTTTAGTAGCTAAGGAAGGAATGCTGGGTGATGGATCGGAAGATAACCCTTATCAAATTAAAAGTGCCAGCGGACTTAATAAAATGCATGAGTTCCCAGACAAACACTATATTTTAGATCGGGACATCGATGGCAATGGCAAGTTTTTTGAAGCAATTGGCGCTAATGAAACTCCATTTACCGGGACGTTTGATGGGCAAGGGCATACGATTACAGGCGTTATTGTTTCCTCAGGCGGTGCGGGTCTCTTTGCCATTAATGAAGGGATTATTCGAAATGTAGGAATGATCAATGCTGACATAGACGTTCGCCGGAGCAATGTTGGAATTCTGGTTGATCAGAATGATGGAATAGTGGAATACGTCTACAGTACCGGATCTATTAGAGGCAATTCTACTGTTGGCGGGCTTGTGGGCTTCTCGAACGGTATCGTAAGAAACAGTTATTCAACAGCTCGTGTCAATGCTCGCGGAAAGCAAGCCGGCGGTATTATTGGGATTACAAATCGGGGCAGTGTCACAGAACAAGTCTATGCAATGGGAGCCGTTGTAGCAGAGGAATCAAATGCGGGCGGCATTAGCGGATACGGATATAACAGTACAGTTATTCAGAATAGTATGGCATTAAATCCGTCTGTTGTTACAGGTACGGCATCTAATAGAATTGTCGGCAGAGTCTTAGCTGGTGATATAGCAACTTTAGTCAATAACTACGCGGATGAAAATATGTTTGTCAGCAGTGAGAATGTTACAGTGAATGATCCGAACAATGAAAAAGGACAGGGGGTCAGTACAGAAGCATTCACGAGTGCATCGTTTTTCACAGAAACTCTCGGCTGGGATTTTGATTCTATCTGGATCTGGAATGAGGATGCCAAGCGTCCATTATTACAAAGTAATTTGGAACAAATTAACGAAAGTGATAATCCAAAGCCGACGCTTGATCAAAACGAAGATGGGTATTACATCATCCGTTCCATTAATGAATTAAAAACCATTTCAGAATTTCCAAATGAAAATTATATATTGGAAAATGATCTTGATTTTGAAGGGAAGCTTTTTGAACCTTTATTTAAAGGGATGCCTTTCCTTGGTGTTTTTGATGGGAATAATAAATCTTTATACAATTTTAAATCAGAAAATGGCGGCTTGTTCCATCTTAATGGCGGAACGATTAAAAACGTAGCCATGATAGATGCTAGCGTCACTGGCGGGAGTAATATAGGCATACTCGTTAATACGAACAATGGAAAGGTAGAGCATAGTTTTGTGACGGGCTCAATCGCAGGCTCCAGCACAGTGGGCGGTTTAGCGGGCTATTCCAATGGCATTGTGAGAAACAGCTATTCTACCGCAGATGTAACTGCTCAGTTGAGCCAAGCTGGCGGCCTAATCGGCATTACAAACTCAGGCAGTTTAACAGAAAACGTGTATGCATCTGGAGCCGTTCAGGCGCTTAGAAGCAATGCAGGCGGAGTAACTGGTTATGGCTACAATGATACGATTGTCAGAAATGTCATTGCTCTTAACCCTTCAGTCCTCACACCGACCATGGCGAACCGTGTGGTGGGACGGGTACTTGCCGGGCATACTGCAACGCTTGAGAATAATTATGCTTTTGACGGCATGATTGTGGATAAAGAAGGTGAAAGTATTGCCGCTGCTAACAACAGAAAAGGTTTAGGACTATCCCAGCAAGAGGTTGAAAACCCTAATGCGTATACCGAAAGGCTGAAATGGGATTTTGAGTCGGTTTGGATGTGGGATGATGTTTTAAAACGTCCGGTATTAAGCAGTAATCCTGAAGAGGCAAAAGAGCCAGGCGTACCATTGGAAAGAAATGAAGCGGGTTATTACAAAATCAAATCCATTGCTGACTTGAACGTTATGGAAGCTTTCCCAGCAGAAAAATATATTTTAGATCATGATTTGGATTACGCTGGGCAAACGGCGGAGTCACTTTTTAAAGTTGTACCTTTCACCGGTGTTTTGGATGGCGACGGGAATAAAATAGTTCATTTTAATTCTTCGAGCGGCGGCTTATTCCATCTCAATGGCGGAGTGATTAAAAATATAGCTATGATAGATGCTAGCGTCACAGGCGGGAGCAGAATCGGCATACTCGTCAACACGAACAACGGCGAGCTAAACAATAGTCTTTCAACAGGCTCAATTATAGGCTCCAGTACGGTCGGCGGTTTAGTTGGCTACTCCAATGGTATCGTAAGAAACAGCTATTCTACAGCGGATGTAACCGCTCAGGGAAGTCAGGCCGGTGGTCTAATCGGAATTACAAACTCGGGCAGCTTAACAGAAAACGTGTATGCGTCTGGAACCGTTCGGGCGATTACGAGCAATGCGGGCGGAGTGACTGGCTACGGGTATAATGATACGGTCGTTAGAAATGTCATTGCCCTGAACCGTTCGGTTACTGCGCCAACCATGGCTAACCGTGTAATGGGGCGAGTACTTGCGGGGCACACCGCTACTCTGGAGAATAATTATGCATTTGACGGCATGATTGTGAATAAAGAAGGTGTTACTGAAGGAGCATTAACAACCCTTAAAGGATTAGGTCTTTCAGAAACTGAAGTGGAAAACCCATCCACTTATATGGACCGGTTAGGGTGGGACTTTAACGGTATATGGAGATGGGACAATATGGCGAATCGTCCTGTTTTACAATCTGTATCGGAAAACGTTGAAGAGCCGATTACACTGACTGAGCTTGAATTCGAAGGGGCGGCTGCGCTGATCGTTGGAGAGAGTGTTCAAGCGACGACTACCGCTTTGTACAGTGATGGAAGCCGTGAAAAGGTGGAAACAAACGTCACCTATACAAGCAGTAATCCAAGTGTAGCGGAGATTAGTGCTAGCGGTGTAGTAACGGCGAAGTCGGAAGGGACAGTGCTTATCACGGCAGAGTATGAGGGCTTGATTTCATCCTATGAGCTAATCGTTGTCAAGCCTGAGCCTGATAAGAAGCTGATTCGCTTGGAGCTTAGTGGATTGAATCCGCGTATGCAGGTGCATTCTACCTTGAGTTTATTCCTTACCGCAATCTATGATGATGGAACAAGGCAAACGATAAGCGACGGTGTAACGTATACAAGCAATAAGCCGCAGAAAGCATCTGTATCTGAATCTGGTGTTGTAACCGCCCATCATCCAGGTGCAGTATGGATTACCGCTTCTTATCAGGGAAAAACAGCTACCTATAAGGTGAGAATTAACGCAGCCGGTGGTATTTCCTTTTAAAACTGAGCTTCGTTGAAAATCAAATCGGCCAATTTTGGTAGAATAACGCTTCTAGGGGGTACTGTCTATTACGACAGTACCCCCTAGAATTCGTCACGTTTTTCAGCACATCTAGTAGAGCTATTTATACAGGATCAGCCCATATCGGCGATAGGTTGCTAAACTGCAATGCTTTTGTAGCAAAGCATAGTATACATGAACACAATTATAGACTTTCAGCATTAGAGTCAATGAAGCGATCGGCGACGCCCGCACGAAGCTGCCGCCGGCGCTGGATCGCCCGCAGCATTGGGCGAATTAATCCAAGCTCCGAACATGATCAATTCGCTTCTTCATATCTGCGAAGCTGATCGCACCCAAGTAACGTTCGCGAATGACTCCGCTCTCGTCGATCACGAACGTAGAAGGATACGCGGCTACCCGGTAATCGTCCGTCGTCTTCCCACTGCTATCCAATGCGACGGGGAAGCTGTAGCCTTCCGCTGCAGCGACCTGTTGCACCTTCTTCGCACTGCTCTCTTGGCTCGTTACATTAACGGTTACGATCACCACTTCTTCGCCTTGCTCCCGATAATGCTCGTA
Source organism: Paenibacillus chungangensis (assembly GCF_042675905.1). NCBI lineage: Bacteria > Bacillati > Bacillota > Bacilli > Caryophanales > Paenibacillaceae > Paenibacillus > Paenibacillus chungangensis. The sequence goes on from NZ_JBHTJZ010000008.1 coordinate 83,833, forward strand.
CAGCTTCTCCACATGCGGCATCTCCGTCCGACATACCTTGCACCAGGTCGTCCAGAAGTTCACCATCACCGTCTTGCCGCGCAGCTCTTCCAGCGCGATCGTCTCTCCCTTCAGGTTCGTCAAGCTGAATGGCGGCGCAATATCACCGACCTTGGCGCCTACTTCCTCGCTTCCGCTGGTGGCGGTACCTTCAAACAACGATTCTGTCGCGCCATGAAGCGTATAGGCGAGCAAGACAAGCAAGACAAGCAGACTCAGCCCTTGCATCGCCATTCGCTTAGGCTGCCGGTGTTCCACCCGCTGCGCTTCCTCCGCCACCTGCATCTTCGCTGCTCGCTCCTTCCGCAGCAGAAGGAAGATGGTCGCCAATGCGACAAGCAGCACAATCCAATGATAGAGTCGCACGTCCAGGGAATAGAAGAGACTCGCTAACGCATACATAGCAGCCCATCCGGACGCTATCATCCCAGTTAATGTTAGCGATTCTGACAGTGTATAGCGGCGGCTATAACGGAATACTGCCATTCCGGCGCTTGCAAGCGAAGCGAGCCAGAACCCGATCGTGCCTCCGCTGAAGTATAGGAGAGATAGCGGCCTCTGCATGACGCTTGCCGGATCAATCAGTAGCAGGCTGACTTTCCATATAACGATCCACATCAGCATGCTGCCCCAAGCGACTGACAAGTCAGCTTCCTTCTCGGGATGACCTCTTCTCAGCAGTCGCAAAGCCAGCGCACCGGTCAGAGCCGAGGCCAGATAGACCAGCAACTCCGTATTCAGCACGAATGACCCCAACTGTATATTTGACATTCTAACACCCCTTTTCGACACCTGTACTTTTCTTGCTATTATAGCACTACGGTCGCATGAGAATCTCTATCGAGGATTTTTCACCTTGGGATGGTGTGAATGAAATATGCCTCCATCTCGCACGCTTCATTCGGAGTTGGAGGCTACTTAGCTGGATTTTGAGTAGTTATTTACAGGAAAAAGCCCCATCCTATATGCTACAAGTGGAAAATGTACAGTTGAATCAGACATTATCAAACGAGAACTCATCTCTCGGACAGAATAATAGCATAAAATCCAGTTCATTTGTCATAAGTAGGCGTATTTCGATAAATCAATGACATAAAATACAGGTAGATTAACCTCTCCAGCTACATTGCTTCATCGTATTCAAGCGTCAACGGCTATCGTCGCCCTTTAGCGGCATTAGCTTACAGGTTCGTGGTGAGTTATGGGCGTCCGTATCAGATCGAATACAGACGTACAAAAAAAAGCAGCAAGGACGCCCGTGCAAGCGCCTTGCTGCGTTCTTCTCTATTCCGTCAGGATGCCAGCTCCCAATGCTTCGCTTCGATCTCCAGCGGTGTCTCACGGTGGCGAGCCCGGTAAGCGGCAAAGTAGAAAGCTACGGTAATACCTGCCGTGATGACAGCAGCTACCACATAAGATACGTTGAGCGGCAAACCGAAGCCGATGCCTGCATTCAGAATGTACGTCATCGTAGCCATTGTCATGAATATGCCCGGTATCATGGCAATCCAGTAGTTGCGCTTGGCAATGAACAGATACATCGCTCCCACCCACAGCGCAATTACAGCTGTCGACTGATTCGCCCAGGAGAAGTATCTCCATAGCAGCGTGAAGTCGATTTTGGTCAAGGCGAAGGACAGCGCGAACAGCGGGAGAGCAATCCACAATCTGTTCATGATTTTCTTCTGTCCCACATTGAAGTAATCGGCGAGAATCATGCGGGCGCTGCGGAATGCGGTATCGCCGGATGTGATCGGAAGCACGATGACGCCAAGCACGGCCAGAGTACCCCCGATTGCGCCGAGCAGCAAGGTGGAAGCTTCGCTGACGACAGCCGCAGGGCCGCCGCTTGCCAGCAGCTCGTTAAGGCCGACAGGTCCGCGGAACAAGCTCATCGCCGCCGCTGCCCAGATCATCGCAATGATGCCTTCGGCAATCATCATACCGTAGAATATTTTGCGTCCATGGCGCTCGCTCTGCGTCGTCCGGGAAATAATCGGCGTCTGCGTCGCATGGAAGCCCGACAATGCCCCGCAGGAAATCGTCAGGAACAGCAGCGGGAAGATCGGCGCTTGCGCCGGATGCAGATTCGCTAGCGTCAGCTCCGGAATCGGCGCTCCCGTCACGATCAGCATGATGCCGACGCCTACCGCACTAATTAGCAGCAGTGCTCCGAATACGGGATAGAAGCGGCCGATGACCTTGTCAATTGGCAGGAATGTTGCCAGAATGTAATAGACGAAGATGCAGCCTAGAATAACCCCGAGACCGACTGCGCCGTCCATCAGATTATGCAGCAGCGTGGCGGGAGACGTAACGAATACAGTACCGACCAGTAGCAGCAGCAGAATTGCGAATACATTGACGACATGCTTCATTGATTTGCCCAGGAATTTGCCCGCCAGTTCTGGCAAGTGGGCGCCACGATTGCGGATGGAGATCATGCCCGTCAAGTAATCGTGCACAGCGCCTGCGAATATACAGCCGACCACGATCCAGATAAAGGCAACCGGTCCGTACAGCGCTCCCATTATGGGACCGAAGATGGGGCCGACCCCCGCGATATTGAGCAGCTGGATCAGCGAGTTCTTCTTGGCGTTCATCGGCAAGTAGTCGACGCCGTCGCTATGGGTGTAAGCCGGAGTCTGGCGTTGCTCTTTCACACCGAACACCTTCTCCACGAACTTGCCGTATGTGAAATAACCAACGATAAGAAGTACGATGCCTGCAATAAATGTATACATGAGCTTTAGCCCCCTTCATGGTTGGATACGCTTTCAACCTATGAGGCTATTGTAAATGAAAGCGCTCCATACCGAGCGAATTCGGGCATAACATGCAGCAATCGCGGGTTAAGATGCATGGAGAAGGGGTCGAAGAGCAAGCCGCGCAGAAGCGGCCGTCCATTTATATCTCAAGTCTCTCCCTTAATCCCTTCACATAGTTGCGGCTGACGCAGACAAGCTCCTTCACGCCTTCCAATTCCAGCTGATATGCACCGTTGAACCATGGTGTAAGCCGCTTGATGCAGTTCAGATTGACCAGATAGCTCTTATGCACACGATGAAAGGAATAAGCCGACAGCCTGCGCTCCAGCTCCTTCAACGGAAGCTTCGTCATATATTCGCTGCTGGAGCAGATGATCTTCGCCCCCTTGTCTTCGAAGACGATATAGCGAATATAGGCTGGATCCAGATACATAATCTCACCGCCGCTCTCTATGGCAAGCTTCCCCGAGCCGGCCATCCTGCGCGGAGTCACCCGCTTCTCTCCCTCATCATTGCGCGCAAGCGCCTTACGTACCCTCTCCATCGTATCGGCCAGCTGCTCCTCATCGTAAGGCTTCAGCAGGTAATCCGTCGCCTCATAGCGGAACGCCTGCACCGCAAAGTCGGGATACGCGGTCGCAAATACAAGCAGCGGCGGCTTCTTCAGCTCCCGCAGCGACTTCGCCGCCTCTAGTCCGTTCATCCCCGGCATCTCAATGTCCAGGAACATCACATCCGGCTGAAGCTGAATGGCTTTCATTAATGCCGCCTCGCCGTTATCGGCTTCTCCCGCAATCTGAATTCCCTGCTGTTCGCCCAGCAAATGCTTCAGCTCAGCCCGGCTATGGGGTTCGTCATCCACGATCAGCACTCTGATCTTCTGGTCCATTGCTTATCTCTCCTTCGGTAGGCAGCTTGAAGCTGACTCGAGTTCCTTCGCCATAGGTGCTCATGATATGCAGCCCGGCTCCCTCGCCGTACATCAGACTGAGCCGGCGGTCTACGTTATAGAGTCCCACTCCCGCTCCTCGCTCAGCATCGTGCCATTCCGACTCCGGCTGCCGCTCAGATCGCGCACTGTCTGCTCTTTCATCGGCTTCATCAGCCTCTCCGTTCCAGCGGGAGCGCAGCCGGGTGACCAGCGCAGAAGGCATGCCGATGCCGTCATCTTCTACCGCCACTTCTATGCCACCCGCAGCGCGCCGGATGACAATGGTCACACAGCCTGCGCCGGAGTGCTTTCGCAGACCGTGCTTGATTGCATTCTCCACCAGCGGCTGAAGAGTGAGCGGCGGCAGGGTGTAAGACAACAGAGCTTCGTCCACCTGATAAGCCACCCGAAGCTTGTCCGCGAAGCGAGCCTCCTCGATCGTCAGGTACGCCTGCACATGCTTCAGCTCAGTCGCCAGCGTCGTACGCTCCTCGGTCGTTCCCTTCAAATTCTGGCGGAAAAAATGAGACAAATGGACAAGCAGTCTGCGCGCTTCGCCCGGGTTGCTCCTGATCAGCGATACGACCGTATTCAGAGAGTTGAACAGGAAATGCGGGCTGATCTGCGCCTGCAGCACCTTGATCTCCGCTTCCTTCTTCAGTTGATTAGCCTTGTCGGCATCCGCCAGCTCTATCTGATTGCCCAGCAGTACGCTGAGGCCCCTGATGAACTCCAGCACCACATCCGTAATTTCCTTAGGGGAATCGTAGTAAAATTTGATCGTGCCGATTGTCTCGCCCCTTCTCTTCAGCGGAGCGACTACCGCCGCACTCAAGACACACGATGCATGCCGGCAGTGGAGCTCGTCTTCCCCCGCTACCACCACTTCGCCCTGCCGCAACACTTGACGAGTGACTTCCGTCTGAATGGGCGCTCCCGGCCGATGATGATCATCTCCTGCTCCTATATGGGCAAGAATATGGCTACTGTTCGTCATGGAGACCGCAATCGCATTCATCTCGCGATACAGAATAGCGCAGACGGCCGAAGCGGATTGCGGCGTCATTCCTTGGCGCATGTAGCCCAGCGTCTCATCGGCGATACGCAGCGACTTCTGCGTCTGCTCCGCCCCGGCCTTCTGCTGCTCGCTTACGACGCTCTGAATGATCAGCAGGAAGAGCGCCGCGCCAATGCCATTGGCGGCAATCATAGGCAAGCCGATGACGGACACCAACGCCCAGGCCTGGTCGAATGGCCTTGCCAGCAGCAGTATGACAAGCATCTGGATCGCTTCCGCGCCTGCGCCAATTAGGAGTGCGGTAGACAGCTTGACATTGCGGCTTCTCCGATAGAAGATGCTCGCCAGTACACCGGCAATAACGGCGGCCAAGCTACAAGGCACAGCGGTGAATCCCCCCAGCGTAAAGCGGTGGATGCCGGCAATCAATCCTGCGCCGATACCGATCCGATATCCTCCGAACAGTCCGGCCAGCACCACGCCAATAACGCGGGAGTTCGCGATGGCCTCATCCGGGGCCAGCATATCGGCCCATGGATTGAACTGCATCGTGTTGACATTGAAGGCAACGCCAGTATAGGTACCTATAATACCGAACGCACCGAAGAATACGATGGCGGTAATCTGATGCCGCATGCGAAGGTTGTCCCGGTAGATCATGTCCCGAAAGAAGGGAAGCCTGGTGAGCACAAGCGCAATCGTTACAAGAATACCCAACTTCTCCAGCATTGTAATCATCAATTGGAACAACTTTGTGCCCTCCTTTTTCCAACCGGCGCTTCACCTGTATAGTTACCCGTAGTGTAGCCTGAAGCGCCCTGGAAAATCAATGTGAAGTCGGCCAAATCATTGCAACAGCTCCACCGCTCTATGTACGAAAGGAAATGATTGCAACATATCGACTGCCCGACTCGTCATGAGCAATAATCAGTTCCATAGATATGGACCGAACGAAAGTGCTGGGCAAATGCTCACTTGACGAAGCTCCTTAAAATACTGTTTCAGCAACGTTCCATTTACAATATATACACAGATTTCGACACTTGTACCCACAAAATCCACAGTTTATCCACATTAATCACAAAATTTTCGCACATTTCAAGCAAATAAAGTGATTTTTACAGGTTCCCACATGTCTTCACGTCTTTTTATCCACAAATTATCAACAATCAATCCACAGACAGTCCACAACTTTATCCACAAGTCCACTGATTAGCTCGTCTGCCTGCATACCACTAATTTCACTACTCTAAGCATTTCCCTCTCTCCACTCCTCCCCCTCTCACTCCAAACAAATTACTCACCATCCTCTCACTTCGTCCCATTCACTCCATAGGAAAATTGAAATGTAACGGGTGCAGCTTCCATAATGGAAAATAGCGCTTGCCACAACCGTTAGAAGTTCGGTACTGCAACAAAGACGGTTGCTCAGCTGCAACCGCCTCCCCCGCATGACCTATTCGCACTATCTATTCCGCACTGTCAACTCCGCACTATCCATTCCGTATGATCAATTACCGCTATCCACCAATTCGTGAACGCGGTCAAGCTCCGGCAAGGAAGGAATCGCTCCCTTCCCGGTGGCCGTCAATGCACCCATCGCATTGGCAAAGGCCAGCAGGGATGTCAGCTGCTCAATGGACATATCCACATGTGGATAACCGGCTTGCAACAGCTGATACAGCGCCCCGCCGAAAAAAGCGTCGCCGGACCCCGTCGTATCTGCAACTTCTACTTGGTATCCGAGATGTCTGGCCGAATGGAACGATACTCCGCTTTTACTTCGAATTTCACTTTCTGTTCCACCTTCGCTGTCCCATTGGCTCCCGCTAACATGATTGCTGACACGCTCATCAGCATGATTCTCAACGTCGTTCTCAGCATGACTTGCACCTGAGGCTTCCTCTGCATTGTTCGCGCTAACCGCACCTGCCTCACCTACCGCAGCTCGGCAGTAACTGCCGTCCGCTCCCATCGTCACGAACAGTAAAGCAATGCCGTACTGCTCCATCAACAGGCTCGAACCCTTCTCCAGTTCGCTCGTTCCCGTCAGGAAGTGAAGCTCTTCCTCCGACAGCTTGACGACATCCGCGAGCTGCAGTCCTTCCATGATTGCCGTCCGCGCATGCTCGGCGTCCCGCCATAACGACAAGCGAAGATTGGGATCGTACGAGATCAGCGCCCCGTGTCGTCTGGCGATTGCGGCCGTCTCTAGCGTGGCCGACCTGGAGGGCTCATCCGTCAGCGTAATCGATCCGAAGTGGAACACTTTCGCCTTCTGCACCAGTACCGTATTGACATCCTCCGACTTCAGGAGTTGATCGGCGCCCGGCTTCCGATAGAAGGTGAAGGAGCGGTCCCCTGTACGGTCAAGCTGAACGAAGGCCAGCGTCGTCCGCGCTTCGTTCGTGAAGACCATCCCGCTCGTATCGATCCCGCTCTTGTCCAGCGTCTCCGCCAGGTAGCGGCCGAAATCGTCATTCCCCACCGCGCCGATGAAAGCCGTCTTCCTTCCCAGCTTCGCCAGAGCGGCCAGCACATTGGCGGGCGCTCCACCCGGATTCCGCTCGAACAGCGGCTGCCCCTGATCCGATACGCCGTGCGGCGTAAAATCGATTAACAGCTCCCCTAATGCGACTACGTCCATGTCGATTCTCCCTTTCTTCCCTCAGCTTTACATCGATAAGATAATCCTATCACAGGGACCGTCAGGGAACGAGAAGAGAATGCTGCGGAAGACCTTGCGCACGATGATTCTCTGCCGAATGAACGGCCGCCACTTCACACGGGATATGCCGAAGCTGCTAGCGGAAGCAGGCATCAGCATGGAACATCGGGACTCCTATTGGATTGATATGGAAAGAAAAGAACCTGAAGAACGAACATCTCTCTCCATGTCCATTCTGCAGGTGCAAGAACCCCTGTCGTCAACCGTAGCCACATCACTTAAAACTCGTCTCTCTCACTCTTTCCCTCTTCCGGCCGATGTCTGGCCTAAAGCTTACACCGTCTTCTCCGCGAACTTCCGGAAGCGCATCAGCGCAATCGCCAGTCCCAACAAGCCGAAGCCGAACAGCACGGCCAACGCAATGATGATGCCCCCGATGCCGTCGCCGCGTATCATCACATCCTGCATCGCCTGCTGTGCCCAATATTGCGGCGTGAATTGGCCGATCATCTGTACCGCCCGCGGCAGGAACTCATATGGGACCCATAATCCGCCGACGATGGCGCCTCCCATCGCAATAATCTGCACCATCGCGATGCCCATATTCTCGCTGCTCACTGTCAAGGACAGCAGCAAGCCGAGTCCTGTAGCACAGATAGCCAGTCCGAACACGATCAGCGCGACCGCGATTGGGTCGCCAATATTCAAGCCATAGACGAAATGACCGAACGTCAGCAGTGTCGTCGACTGAATGAGCACGACGATAATATGGGGAATCCACATGCCGATCAGATAGCTCATCGGCTTCATCGGCGTCCCTTGCAGACGCATCAGCATCCCGCCGTTGCGGTCTTTCAGGAAGCTCGTCACCATGCTAATCATGACGAAGAAGACGAACATGACCGTATAACCAGGGACGATCTGAGTGACGGAATCCACCTTGACTGCATGCTCCTTCACTTCCTTCAGCGTGACGGGGCGCTCCAGAATGCCCTTCACTTCCCCCTCGCCAAGGCCCATCTCCGTCAATACCACTTGCAGCTTGCCTTCTCGGTACTGGCTCAGTACACTGTCCAGAATCGCCACTACCGGTGCAGCCGCATCATCCGCCGCCGCATCACGGTACACTTCGATCTCCGCATCATCCCGAGCATCCAGCTTGGCGCCGAAGCCATCAGGAATGACCACGAGCAGCGTCCGCTCCCCGTTACGCACCTGCTGCAGCTGATCCTCCAACGACGTATCCTGATCCTGCTTCAGCTCTACACCGTCAATTCCTTCCACAATACCAATGAATTCGGCGGATGGCCCGCTCCGGTCGGCATCGTAATAGCTCACTTTAATCGTCATATTCTCCGTGCTGCCGAAGATCGAGCTGAACATGACAATGAACAGAATGGGCAGTCCAATCAGCCAAAAAAACGCGCCTTTATCCTTCAATATCAGCAATAATTCCTTGCGTGCAATCGTCCAAAACATCGCTGCTGCTCCTCCTATTCTATTCTGCCTTCCAAGCTAATCTCTCAGCTTCTCGCCCGTCAGCTTGAGGAACACGCTATCCAACGACGGCTTCATCATCTCCAGCGCCATGACCGCTGCACTGTTGCGCGATAGCTCATCCGCGACACGGCTCATCAACTCCAGCGGCCGCTCGCACTCCAGCACCCAGCCTCTTCCGTCCCGGGTCGCTCTCTGCAAGCCTGTCAGCGTCGGCACTTCCGTCCAGGCATCCGTCTCCACGTACACTGCCTTAAGCGCATGCGTCTCCAGCAGCTCCTCTAGCGGCCCTTGCGTAATAATGCGGCCATGATCAATAATCGCCACCGCATCGCAGAGCGCTTCCACTTCCTCCATATAGTGTGTGGAGTAGATCAGCGTCACGCCTTCCTGCTGCAGGCTGCGCAGCAGCTCGAAGATATGATTCCGCGACTGCGGATCGATACCGACCGTAGGCTCGTCCAGAATGACCAGCTTCGGCTCATGCAGCAGTGCTGCAGCGATATTGATGCGGCGCTTCATCCCGCCGGAATAAGAGGCAACACGATCATCCGCGCGTTCTGACAAGCCGACGCGCTCCAGCGCCTCGCTGATTCTTCGCTTCAGCTCCGCTCCCCGTACGCCGTACATCTCGCCGAAGAACTTCAAATTTTGCCGTGCGCTTAATTTTTCGTACAAGGTAATATCCTGAGGAACATACCCTACCGTAGCACGAATTTCTCCAGCCTGCTTGCCAACGTCCATCCCCAGCACCTCAATGCTTCCAGCATCATGGCGGAGAATACCCGTCAGAAGCTTCATCATCGTCGACTTGCCCGCCCCGTTCGGTCCCAAGAGGCCGAAGCAGCTCCCCGCCTCCACGCTCATGCTTACGCGGTCCAGCGCAACTGTCCCGTTATAGGCCTTCATCACCTGATCTACTTTCAGCACTTGACTCATGGCTGCCAGCTCCCCTCTCAACTGCTCCCTCGTTGCTTGAGCTCATTATGCATGAATTTGCCATACGATAAGTCATCTTGTGCATGACCTGCACGAATCGGCGCTTGAACTGCAGGAATGGCTGCGCGAATGACAGGATTCATCCTTAACGCTTCTGCAGCGACTTGTTCAGCTCCTCCGCCTGCTTGCGAAGGAACAGTCTCACGATAAATGCTATGATTAAATAAATCACTGTAAAAATACCCAGCGACACGACGAAGGCCGTCCCATGCAGCGGCGGAAGCCAACCGACGGAAATCGCCACGATATAAAATGCGCTGAAGGACAGCAAATAGTGCGTCACCATCTGACGCAAGAGACTCCAGCTCTCAATCTCGAACAAGAAGGAAGCCAGTCCGAAATAAAGACTCATAAGAAGGCCTCCAAGACCGCTCCACCATATCTTCTCAACGGTTACATCTATATCATTGAAGACAATCCATGTCAGCACCACGAACAACTGCAGCCCAGAATAGGCAATACTCACCATCAGACGCGGAAGCACTTTATAGATCACTCTTCCCACCTCCCAGAATTAAACGTTCCTTCAGCTGTGACACATAGGCACGGGACACATATTCCTTGCTTCCCGAATGGAAGTAGACGCACAGATTGCCGTTGAAGGACAGCTCGAAGCGGCTGATCTGGTCCAGGTTGCCGATGACGGACTTGGAGAAGCGCATGAAGGGATAGCGCCCCAGCACCTCCTCCACCTCGTACAGCTTCATCCTCAGCTCGATGCTTTGCCCTTTGGTGGAGGCGAATACTTTGCGCTTCTCGGCGAAGACATAATCAATTTCCGCTGGCTCCAGCAAGATAGATCTGTCGTCTTGCACGCCAACGAGACGCTTCCCTCCGGACTGCCGGGGGTTCTGGATGTGCTTAACCAGCTCAGCCAGCTCGTCCGTCCATTCTCCCGCCTGAATGGTGATCACAGTCTCTTTATGCTTTTCACTAATGTCGATGTGCAGCTTCACTGTTTCCTCACTCTCCATGATCCTCTTATTTGTAACATGACTATATCGTTTATACGGGTACATCGGTATAACCTGCACGTTTCCTTACATGAACTCGCCTAAAAGAATGATAACACTTCACTCTGACAAGAAGTATGCTAATCCTGTTATTTCAGCCAATCCCTATGACTGAAGCGCCATATATGCCGCTGTGATTGACACGCCGACCGTTGCATGTCTAAGAATCTGCTTTGTAAGCGTCGACAAAAAAAGGATATACAAGCGATTTTTCCTATGCTATATTAAAAATGAAACCAATGTTTTGTTTGTTGAAACACAATAGAACGGAGTGATGAGAGAAGCATGAATCGCTACGAGAAGTCGAAGGCGAAATATGAAGAATCCAAGCGCTATCTGGCAGGCGGTGTCGCAAGCTCGCTGCGGACGGCCATGAAGCCAGTGCCCCTATTCGCACAATCCGGCAAAGGCTCGAAAGTCGTCGATGTCGACGGCAACAGCTATATTGACTACTTGCTTGCATACGGCCCGCTTATATTGGGCCATGCCAATCCGGCGCTGACGGACGCCCTGCATGAAGCGATGCAGAAGGGGATTACATTCGGCCTGCAGCATGAAGGCGAGATCGAAGCCGCGAAGCGGCTGACCGAGCTGCTGCCGTGCGCCGAAAAGGCTGTGCTCAGCGGCTCCGGCACAGAGGCGGTCATGCTGGCGCTGCGTCTGGCGCGTGCTTATACAGGAAGAAGGAAGGTCGTCCGGTTCCACGGGCATTATCACGGCTGGTCGGACTCCATCTTCACAGCATTCCCAAGCGCGGACATGCGGGCATCCGCCGCCGCAGCCGGAGGCGATTCCGGCGTTCAGCCAGGCACGGGCGGCCAGAGCGAGCTGAGTCTGCAAGATGTCATCCTGCTGCCATGGAACGATTCCGACGCACTGCTGGAAGCGCTCGAATCCCATGGCGACGAGATCGCCGCCGTTATCTCGGAGCCCATCATGTGCAATTCCGGCTGTATCGCCCCCCGTCCAGGGTACCTGGAGCTCGTCAGAGCAGAGACGGAGCGGCGCGGCATCGTATTCATCATGGATGAGGTTATTACGGGGTTCAGGCTAGGACTGGGCGGCGCGCATGGCCGCTTCGGCATTCAGCCCGATCTGGTAACGATCGGCAAGGCCATGGGAAGCGGCATCGCCGTAAGCGGCGTAGCCGGCAGCGCGAAGCTAATGAAGCTGATCGAAGACGGCACCGTCAGCCATCTGGGCACGCTGAATGGCAATGGTGTCGCGACAGCCGCCGTGCTGGCTACCATCGCCGAGCTGTCCAAGAACGAAGGCGCAGCTTATAATGTGATGGAGGATACGACGCAGGGGCTGGTGACAGGCTTGCGCGCACTATTGAAGAAGCATGGCAAGAGCGGCATCATCAACCACGCAGGCGGACCCGTCTTCCACTTCATGTTCACCGAAGAAGAAGCGGTCGAAGACTTCGCCTCCTTCAACAAGCGCGATTCCGCTGCCTACTCCCGCTTCGCGGAGGAGATGCTGGCGGAAGGCGTGCTGGTCAGGCCGAACGGACTGTGGTATGTATCGGCTGTCCATAGCGCTGAAGATGTAGAGGCTACGCTTCAAGCTGCGGACGCTGCGCTGGGTCGTCTCCCGGGATAACGGAGATTGGAGCGGAAGGTATGAACAAGGAAGCGGCAGACAAGCCGGACAGATATATTATTCAATCGATCGACAAAGCGTTGACCTTAATTGAACTGCTCGCCGAACGCGGCTCGCTCAGCCTAATCGAGCTGACGGAGCTGCTGGAGCAGCCGAAATCGTCAACATACCGCATTATTCTGACGTTGCAGAATCGCGGCTTCATTGCCCGCGATGACGAGGACGGCAAGTATTGCCTCGGCTATAAGCAGCTGATGCTGACACGTGACCTGCTGGAACGCAACACGCTGCGCGCCGCAGCCATGGCCGAGATGAAGCGATTGTCAGAGCAGTATGGCGATACCGTTAATCTGGGCGTCCTGATAGACGGGGAAGTGCTGTATGTAGACATTATCGAGAGCCTCCACCCGCTTCGCATGACGGATACGATCGGCTCACGCGCCCCCTTCCACGCGACGGCTATGGGCAAGGCGATATGCGCCGGAATGTCCGATGACGAAGCTGAGCTGCTGGCCCGCCAATACGGTCTCGCCGCCTGTACGGACAATACCATTACAAGCTGGCCCCTTCTTCGCGAAGAGCTGGAGTCGGTTCGTCAGCACGGCTACGCGCTGGACGATCAGGAGATTGTGGAAGGCGCGCGCTGCGTCGCCGCTCCCATCTACAATATGTATGGCAAGGTCGAAGGAGCCGTCAGCTTGTCCGGCGCCATGCATCGATTCGCCGACGACAAGCTGCCGGCTATTACAGAGCAAGTGAAGCAAGCGGCGGCAGCCGTGTCCCGCAAGCTTGGCTATCGGTGAGGCAGAATGACACATTAAATTCCAAATGGAAAGAGGGATCTCCATGTCAGAATGTATCCAATCGGCGCAAGCGCCTCAATTCCCGCTCCCCTTCTCGCACGCGATTCGCGCCGGAGAGTTCGTCTACGTATCGGGTCAGGTAGGCGTCATTCCGGAGACCCGGGAGATGGACGGCGACACGATCGAAAGCCAGACGATCCGGGCTCTCCGCAATATTGAGCTGATTCTGAAGGATGTCGGGCTAACCATGGATCACATTATTAAAATCAATGCCGTATTGACGCACATCGAAGATTCTCCGGCGTATAACAAGGCTTACGAGAGCTTCATGAATGCGCCTTATCCGACAAGAACGACTGTCCAGGCCGGTCTCGGCCCTTATCTGGTGGAGATCGACGCCATCGCCTATGCGCCATCCGTGCGAGGCGGTACGGCATGAATGACAGAGCGATAGAGAGCTCATCCTCTCGCTCTGCCCATTGCGATGCACCTCGCATCGCCATCGCCGGCATTCTGCACGAGACGAACACCTTCGCTCCATTCATGACGGCAATCGACGCTTTCCGGCAGGAGTGGATTGTGGGCAACGCGGCCTTCGAGGCGCGCTATGGCGGAACGCGAACGTCCATGGGCGGAGCGATTGACGCAGCCGCTCAGCATGGCGCATCGCTGGCGGCAGGCTTATATGCCGCCGCTACGCCAAGCGGCATGGTAACGGCGGAAGCGGCTGAGGAGCTGATGAATGCCGTAGTCGCATCTGTCGATTCGGAAGCGGACGGGCTGCTGCTGATCATGCACGGAGCCATGGTCGCGGAGGGCATTCCCGATATGGAAGGCGATCTGCTGGGCAGATTGCGGAAGCGGCTAGGCCGGCAATTGCCCATTGCGATGACGATTGACCTGCACGGCAATGTGAGCGAAGAGATGGCGGAGCTCGCCGACCTCATTGTCGGCTATGACACCTATCCTCATATCGATATGTATGAGCGGGCTATAGAAGCCTTCGGGCTGCTTATACGCTATATTGAAGGCGACATTCGCCCCGTTCGCGCGCTTGCCCACACCGGGATGATCGTCGTTCCTCAAGCGATGATGACGGAAGAGGGAGCGATGAAGGAGCTTATGGATCGGGCCTTCGCGATGGAAGAAGAGCCCGGCGTTCTGAATGTCACCGTAGCCGGAGGCTTCCCTTACAGCGATGTCCCGGATGCGGGCATGACCTTCATCGTCACTGCCGACGGCGACGAAGCGCTGGCTGTTCGCTGCGCGGAAGAGCTGGCCTGCCTGGCAGCAAGCTGGAAGGACCGCTTCCAGCTGCAAGCGATTCCGCCGCGGGAAGCGGTGCGGATCGCGCTGCTGGCGGAGGAAGGTCCCGTCATCCTCGCCGAGGGATCGGATAACGTTGGAGGCGGCGCGCCGGCGGACGCCACGCATACGCTGGCTTGCCTGACGGAAGCGTCCAAGCCGGCGCTAGCCGTCATCTGCGATGCGGAGGCCGTTCGCGTCGCGGCGACGCTCGGCATCGGGGGCGTCTTCCGCGGCAAGGTTGGCGGACGCATGGATGAACTGCACGGACGGCCTGTCGAAGTAGAGGGCAAGGTGCGAACGTTGTTCGACGGCGAATATCGCCATATCGGCCCGTATATGACCGGCCAGCAAGCGTTCATGGGACTAACGGCGGTGCTTGCCTGCGGCAACCTCACCTTGGTCTTGACGGAGAAGCGCGTAGCACCTTGGGATCTCGGCCACATCGACTCCATCGGACTGCGGGCGGAGGACTTCCACATCATTCTGGTCAAGTCCGCCATCGCCTGGCAAGCCGCCTTCGGGCCCATCGCCAGAGATGTGATCCATATCGACTCGCCGGGCTGCTGCAGCGCTAATCTGTCGCACTTCCGCTACGAGCAAGTGCGAAGGCCCGTCTACCCGTTGGATACCGGCGAACCGCACATCCGCATCGCCAGCTACGGGTACTCTCGTTCCAATCCATAAGGACTGGGCGCTTCCCCGTGCACTTTTGTACGACTTTTCGTACAAATGCCGGAGGCTGGGCGCTTTCTCGAGCGCTTTTGTACGATTTTTCGTACAAATACCGGAGGTTGGGCGCTTACTACAGCGCTTTTGTACGATTTTTCGTACAAATGCCGGAGGCCGGGCGCTCACTCAAGCGCTTTTGTACGATTTTTCTTACAAATGCCGGGGGCTGGGCGCTTACTACAGCGCTTTTGTACGATTTTTCGTACAAATACCGGAGGTTGGGCGCTTACTACAGCGCTTTTGTACGATTTTTCGTACAAATACCGGAGGTTGGGCGCTTCCCCGAGCGCTTTTGTACGATTTTTCGTACAAATGCCGGGGGGTGCACGCTTTCTCGAGCGCTTTTGTACGATTTTTCGTACGTTCGGCGGCTGACAAGGGCAATTGACAGTTTCAATCGACACTAGGAGTCGATCCACGTAGCCCTCTCTATGGTTGAATGAAAGGACATCATATCAGCTGCAACAATGGATTCTATATGTCTAATCGAGTTAGGCATACTCAGGTCACATACTTAGGTCAAACTGCAATGGTAAAGGAGAGTTTTACGATGAAACTGCTAACATTCATACACGAAGGAAAGTACCGTCTGGGCGTACATACGTCCCAAGGGATTCTGGATGTCGCGTCCGCGCAAGCCGCCCTGTCGACGGGCACCGAGCCGTTAACAACAACTGACTCCGTCATTAATGGCGGTACGGAAGCGCTTCAGCGCCTACAGCAGCTTGTCGAGCAAGCGCTCGGCAGCAGCGATAACAGAGCATGGCTGTTGGATGAATCTGCGCTGCAGCTAGGACCGGCCGTGACCAATCCAGGCAAAATCATCTGTGTCGGCCTCAATTACCGGAGACATGCGGAAGAGACCAACTCTCCTATTCCGCAGACGCCTATCCTGTTCAGCAAGTTCAACAATGCGCTGGCGGCCCATGGCGATGAAGTCCCGCTGCCCGTCGCATCGGAGAAGGTCGACTATGAAGCGGAGCTGGCGATCGTTATCGGCAAGCGTGCAAAGCATGTCGCCAAGGAAGATGCCTTGCAATATGCGGCGGGCTACTGCTGCGCAAACGACTTGTCCGCCCGCGACCTTCAGCTGCGCACGCCTCAATGGCTGCTAGGCAAGTCTTGCGATAAGTTCGCGCCGCTAGGCCCTTATCTGGTAACGGCGGACGAAGTCGGCAATCCTAACGACCTGGCGATTGGCTGTACTGTGAACGGAGATCAGCGCCAATCGTCGAACACATCGGATATGATCTTCCACTGCGATGAGATCATTAGCTATATCTCCCGCCATATGACGCTGGAGCCGGGCGACATCATTCTTACCGGCACGCCGGAAGGCGTCGTACTCGGTTACCCTGAAGAGAAGCAGGTCTATCTTCAGCCGGGCGACGTCGTCACGATCGAGATCGAGAAGCTGGGACGTCTAACGAATAAGATGATCGCGGAATAACATTGATAAGAAATTTATTCCTGTAATAGCTTTAAGTAGAATATGGTCGGACCAATGATCATGTTCTACTTCACTCACAAGTGGTGTGACCATACTATACTTATTACCAGGCATGTTACAGATTACAAAGAGCAGATTGACAACACTCGTGCAAAACGTCACCGTTATATCACGTTAGGTTAGCCGCAGCATCTTACTGCTCAAAGTGTAGGTAGCGCCGCACCATTCCACTTCAACAAGTTAATGGAGGGATAAAACATATGCATGTGTTGGATCGATTCCGACTGGACGGCAAAATAGCTGTCGTCACCGGAGGATCAGGATTATACGGCGCACACATCTCGACTGCACTGGCGGAGGCCGGAGCCCATGTCGTCATCGCCTCTCGCCATCGCGACAGCTGCGAACAGCTCGCTGGACAGTTGCGCAGCGCAGGCTTGCACGCATCTTCCAGCAGTCTGGATCTGAGCAGAGAGGATAGTATTGCCGAATTGGCTGAGTGGACTGAGGAACGCTTCGGAGGCGTCGACATCCTGGTGAACAACGCCGTGTCGCGCGAAGGGCTAGCCGATCTGGAGGATACAACTGCGGAGGGCTGGTTGAAGGCGCAGCAAGTGAACGGTCTGGGCATCATGCTGCTGACCAAGGCCATCGTGCCGCTCATGCGCTCGCGCAAGGGCGGCAGCGTGATCAATATCGGCTCCATCCAAGGCGTACAGGGGCCCCACTTCCCCGTCTACGAAGGAACCGGCATGACAAGCGGAATTGAATACACGTATGCAAAATGGGGGCTGGTCGGCATGACGAAGTGGCTGGCCAATTACTACGGACGCGATCACATTCGAGCGAACTGCATAAGCCCAGGAGGCTACAACCCCGTCGGTTCCGACAATGAAATAACGGCTGGCTCCTTCCTGGATCGATATGCGGAACGGACCCCGCTGGGACGGATGGCGGACGATGAAGATATTAAAGGAGCTGTCGTCTACTTGGCTTCCGAGGCGTCCAGCTATGTGACAGGCCACAATCTGATCGTCGACGGTGGCTGGAGCAGCTGGTAATTACGCTCTATCGCCAAGCACATGAGCGCGCAGTAGCTGCTTGGCACGGATGGTATGCCTGTCAGCAGAGCTTCCAGGCATGTATCATGCTCTCTTGCACGAGAAGCTTCATCCAAGGATGGGGAATCGGCTTCCTCTCCTGACAGCTCAGGAATCCTTCTACCAGATTAACGAGCTTCCGGTTGTCCGAGAAGCCGATAATGACAGAGTGGAACTGCACATCCAGCATCAACTGTCCTCCCCAGGCATAAGTCGGCGGCGGGCCAGCAACACCTCTAGTGGTATGACCATAATATTCATTTTCTAACTTTAGGGTTGTTTGTCCGCTCCATCACTCTTATTAAACTCAATCAAATGGATTTTGTGATACTAATTGTAGCGGAATGCTCCTTCTTACTTTAAACAAATGGATTTCAGGATATTAATTCCGCCGTTTAATGATTTGATGTGCGATATGTGCCGATTCAACTGCACTTTTTCCAGTTAAACGTATGCAAGAGGTCAATTCCAACTACAATACCTTCACAAAATCCAGTTAGTAATCTTCAGGCATCAGCTTTTAAGCGCCAACTACCAATCGTCAACTCGTCAACTACCAAGCACAAACTTCCACGCATCAACTACCAATCGTCAACTACCAAGCACAAACTTCCAAGCGCCAACTAGCAAGGAGCTAACTACCAACCGCCAACTTCCTTGTGCAAGCTTTCAATAATCTCAAAAGGAGGATAAAAAATATGCATAGCAGCACTGAATCGGAATCTGCCCATCGTCCTT
The DNA here is from genome assembly GCF_042675905.1 of Paenibacillus chungangensis. Classification (NCBI taxonomy): domain Bacteria; kingdom Bacillati; phylum Bacillota; class Bacilli; order Caryophanales; family Paenibacillaceae; genus Paenibacillus; species Paenibacillus chungangensis. Next base: position 102,499 of record NZ_JBHTJZ010000008.1, read on the forward strand.
CATTACCTATCTCCAAGCTCACGCTAGGCACCGCCCAGCTCGGCATGCCGGACTACGGTATCGCCAACGATACGGGAGGCGCTGATGCAAATGCCCTGTTGGAGGGGAGTATTAGCGCAGGCATCACCTCATTCGACACTTCGCCGGAATACGGCGAATCCGAGAAGCGAATAGGCGAATTCTTCACGCAGTCGGCTCGCATTCAAGAGATGGCAGTCATGTCCAAGGTAAAGCTGCCTAAGCAGCTCGGCATGACCGAGAAGGAAGTGACTGCGCATATGTATGCCAGTCTGGAGGCCAGCCTGAGCCGACTGCAATTGAAGCGGCTGCCCATTCTAAAGCTGCATGACCCCGATATTCTCATCATGCACGGGACGACCGTCACACAGACGCTTCGCAATATGAGAAGTGAAGGGCTGATTGCGACGGGCGGGGTATCGCTGACGGACAGAACAGACGAACAATATCGCCGGATAGCGGCATGCTTGGAGGACGATATTTATTCCGTCATACAAGCCCCGCTCAACGTGCTCGACCATCGGCTGCAAGCAAGCGGAGCGATGACGCGCATGCGGGCATCCGGCAAAACGATCGTCGCCCGCAGCGTCTTCCTGCAAGGACTGCTGCTCATGAACCCGGAACGACTGCCGGACAGCCTGCATGAAGCGGCGCCGCCACTTCATGTCTTGCGAATGCTGGCAGAACAAGAAGGGATATCTATCGCGCAGCTCGCATTCTCCTATGTCAGAGACATGGACGGCGTCGCTAGCCTTATTATCGGGATTGAAAAGCGGGAGCAGCTGGAAGAAAACCTGCAGCTGCTGCAGGGCCCCGCTCTGTCGGAGCGATGCCTGCATGCGATCCGCACGCAGCTTAATCATATTACCGAGCGAATAATAAGTCCGGCGCTATGGAACCGGGATGCACGCAACAATCGTAGGACGATTGAAGGTAACATTAAAAGATGATGAACAATAGTTAGCTGTAAATGTTGATCTCGACTTACAGGAGTACATTGATGATGCAATTGTGAGTCTCAATTACAATGTTCAGTAATAAATTTTCTGGATATATATAAAGTATGTCCGATGAAACTAATTATATTTGTTTTCATCGGACATATTATTTTGTTTAATTAAAAAATATAGGGAATAGAACTCGATTTTTTACATGAAAGGGGGATGGTTAACATGAAAAATAAAGCCCTCGTGATTTCAACTGCATTCATAGCCCTCATACTGATTGGAGGATTATCCTATATGACCTTTCCAACAATCTCTATGGGGCATACTCGATAGCAAGCGCCCTCATATCAAAGGATGAATCGATCGAGATGTTTTATTATGCTCTAATCACGCATACAGACCAACTCACTAGGTTAAATCAGACACCTCAAGCAAACTCAGAAGATCTAATGAAATCCAATGGAGAACTGAAACAAATATTGATTGGGTTAAAGCAATTCAGATCTAACTACGAGAATCAAAATTATGAACAACTGAAGAACGATCAACTGATTGAAGCCTGGCACAACTTCATCAGTAAAACTCTTTGGACAATACCAAGACAATAGCATATTGATAGAATATCAAAAATGGCACCCTCACATTTCCAACAGATTATAATGCTCCCATAGGCTGAGACACAGAGACCTGATTAAGTACTAATAAAGCCATGGAGGAGCGAAACTGATATACTGCAAAATTTAAAAGCAAAGTCTTGCTGGAGGCGCTAGGAGCAGACCGTCAATGCAATTGCATCCAAATACGAACTGAACCTAGTGATGATTAGCCGGTGGAAGCCAAGTTCTTGGAGTGTACTTCCACGCTCTTTGAAAAAAGGCATTTGAAGCGTAAGTGTCGAGTCCAGCATATCTAGAACTGCAAAAGCCTCCAGCAGAGGTTTCACCGCCTGCAGCTACACCTCTTGGAGCTGCGCCCGCTGCGCTCGCGTCAAGCTGCCGACGACCAGCTCGTAGGAGTGATCGATCATCGTACGCAGCTCTTCGTCCGGCAGCGTGCCGTCTACCGCGATCGTATTCCAGTGCTTCTTGTTCAAATGATAGCCCGGCTGCACACATTCATGCTGCATGCGCAGCAGCTCGGCCATATGCGGCTCGCACTTGAGCGAGATTGCCGGAACCCCGTTCCTCTCTGCAAGAAGAGCGAACATCTTCCCGCACACCTTGATGACGAGCGGCTCCGAACCGAAGGGATAGTCTTCGGCAGCGCCGCGAAGTAACAGACAATATTGAGCAAGCTCCTGCTTATCCATACACCGTATCCCTCCATACAGAAAAAGAGCAGAAGCCGTTAAAGCTTCCACTCTTCTTCCAATTGATTGTCCAACTTCTCTATGTCACTTGCTACTAGTCGCGATTAGCCAGCTTGGACAGCAGGCGCAGCATCTCGACGTATAGCCAGACAAGCGTTACCAGAAGGCCGAATGCGCCGAACCACTCCATATACTTCGGCGCGCCTTGCTGCGAGCCTTGCTCGATGAAGTCGAAGTCCAACACCAGATTCAGCGCCGCAATGCCGACAACGACCAGCGAGATGCCGATGCTGAGCATGCTGCTGTCGTGCAGGAACGACATCCCAACGCCAAAGAACGAAAGCACGAAGCTGAACAAATACATCACCATAATGCCAAGCGTCGCTGCAATGACGATCTTCTTGAACGTAGGCGTCGCCTTGATCAAGCCCGTCTTGTAAGCGAGCAGCATCGCAAGGAATACACCCATCGTAAGCAATGCGGCCTGCATCGCAATCCCGTTCGTCTGCGCATTGAAGTGCGCGGAGATCGCTCCCAGGAACAGCCCTTCCACCGCCGCATAGATCGGCACAAGGTACGGCGCGCTGCGCGGCACGAAGCTGATTATGAGAGCCAATACGAAGCCCGCGATTGCCCCTCCGATCGCCAGTCCCATGACACTGGCGTTGCCGCCTTCATACATGGACCAGGCCGCGAATGCTCCCCCCAGCAGGATAGCCAAAGCGATAAATGTTTTGTTCACTGTTCCATCAATCGTCATGACGCCCCCGGAATGGGAGTCGCCCGTTCGCTGGAACGTATTTTCCTTCAAGGTCGGATTACCGCTGCGTCCAATCACGCCATATCACCTCTTCATTAAGATTGTCCTCATTTTAGCATATTATGGCGGGAGAAACATCATGTCAGATTAGAATAAGTGTAAGGAAATACAAGCGCAAGCTTCTCCTCACTGCACAGTTGTCGGTCTGTTGGACACACGCATGGAAATGAAAACACAAAAAACACGCAAGGGCTGAGGGGCCACCCCCAACACCTTGCGCGTTGACACGAAATATTAAGGATTGTCCCCCGTCTCATGCTGCAGCCTGGCAAGCTCCAGCTTCAGCGCAAGCACGGTATCCGCATACGCAGGGTCACTGTACACATTGTTCAGTTCGTAGGGGTCCTTCTCCAGATCGAACAGCTCCCACTCCGGTTCCCAGCTCTCGTTCGTGGAGCCTGTCGTGCCCAGCGCTTCACCGTAATAATAGATCAGCTTGAACTTCTCCGTCCGAATGCCGTAATGCGCACATACATTATGCTCCGACAGATGCATCCAGTAGCGGTAGTACATCGAGGTCCGCCAGTCTTCTGGACGCTGCCCTTCCAACAACGGCTTCAGGCTGACGCCTTGCATTTCCTTCGGGCTGTCGATGCCAGCATACTCCAGGAATGTCTGTGCGAAGTCCACGTTCAGCGCCATCGCATCGCATACCGTACCCGGCTGGATGCCGTTCGGATAACGAACGACGAATGGCATTCTGAGCGACTCTTCATACATGAAGCGCTTGTCGTACCAGCCGTGCTCGCCCAGGAAGAAGCCCTGATCGGACGTGTAGACGACGATTGTATTGTCGGCAACACCTTGTTCATCCAGGTAATCCAACAGGCGGCCCACATTCTCGTCGATAGAGTGAATGCAACGCAAGTAATCTTTCATATAGCGCTGGTAACTCCACCGCTTCAACTCCAGCTCCGACAACCCTTCCGGCGGATGGGCCTTCAGGTCGGTGAAGGTTAGATCGCGGTCGACCCGCATCTTCGCTTCTCTTGCGGCCCGGGATCGGGTGGCATAATCATCGTAGAACGTCTCCGGCTCCGGAATGTCGATGTCATCGTAGAGATGCTGATCCTTCGGATTCGGCACCCATGGCCGATGCGGCGCCTTATGATGGCACAAGAGCAAGAATGGCTTGTCTCTATCACGCTGCTCCAGGAAGTCGATCGACATATCGGTAATGACATCGGTCACATAGCCGGGATAAGTCTTCACACCGTCGGCTTCAATGAATTGGGGATTGATATACTCGCCCTGCCCGGGAACAACGCTCCAGAAGTCGAAGCCGGCCGGATTGCTGCTCTCGCTATGACCCAGATGCCACTTGCCGATCATCGCAGTCTGATAACCGTCCTCGTGCATCAGCTTGGGGAACGTCGTCATCGTGTTCGGAAGCTCGTCGTCCAGCGTACGCACCCCGTTCGTATGATTGTACAATCCCGTCAAAATGGTCGCACGGCTAGGGGTGCAGATGGAATTCGTGCAATACGTGTGATCGAAGCGCATCCCCTCACGGGCAATCCGGTCTATGTTAGGCGTCTTATTAATCCGGCTGCCGTAGCAGCTCATCGCTTGCGACGCGTGATCGTCCGACATAATGAATACAATATTTGGCCTTTTGTTAGACAAGGTTTCTTTCCCCTTTCAAGCTCTGTCTCAATCGTGATGCATATCTATTGCCTCTTGCTCCCACAACCGCTCTTCTAGCTGGCTCAGCCCGCTCCGCCGATCAGATTCGGCAGGAAGAGAACAATCTCAGGGAAGAAGATCAAGAATATCGCCCAGAATAAAATAACGAGTATGAACGGCACTTCATACTTGGATACTTGAAGTATCGTAGAATTCGACATCTTCGTCGCGACGAACAAGTTGCCGCCCACAGGAGGCGTCAGGAAGCCCATCTCAATGCCGAGCACCAGCAATACGCCGAAGAAAACAGGATTAATGCCCAGTTCCGCCAATATCGGCACGAAGATCGGCGTCAAAATGATAATCTGGCTAAGCGTCTCCATAAACATGCCTGTAATAATAAGAACCCCAAGCAACATAAGAAGCACTAGCTCCGGGCTATCCGTAATGGAAGCGATCCAGTTGCCCAATGACTGCGGCACCTGATATAGCGTCGTCAATCTGCCGAAGCCGCTGGCCACACCCGTCATCGCCAACATGACAGCCGCTGTCACCGCGCCTACGCGGAACGCTTCCACCAGCTGGGAAGCCTTCACATTGCGGCGAATAACGAGGCCGTAGAACAATGCATAGAATACAGCCAACTCGGCCGCTTCCGTCGGAGTGGCGATCCCGCTGTAGATGCTGCCTAGAATAATAACAGGAGCAAGCAACCCCCACTTCCCCTTCCAGAGCGCCCGCCCGACGCGAGCCCAGGAGAAGTTGTTGTCTGTCGTACGCAGATTGTACCTCTTGCCGATGAAATACATCACCACGGCAAAGGACAGTGCGATGAGCAGGCCGGGAATCATGCCCGCCATAAACAGCGTTCCGATGGACGTACTGGACAGTACCCCGTAAATAATAAGTGGATTGCTGGGTGGAATGAGCACACCGAGCGCCCCCCCGGTTGCCGATAGCGCCCCTGCGAGCGGCGGCTTATAACCCCTCTGAATCATACCGCCGATCGTAATGGAACCGATCGCCACCGTGGCGGCCAGACCTGAGCCTGTAAGCGCGGCGAACAGCGTGCTGGCAAGAATCGTAGAGATGCCGACGCCGCCAGGGATATTGCCGACGAGCGAGTCCGCCACCTCAAGAATATCGTCGGTGAGGCCCGACGCTTGCATGATCGCACCCGATATGATGAACAGGGCAACTGCCATTAGCACAAAGTTGTCGATGCCGCTGAAGAAGGTTTGCGGTAGCATCGTCGGCGAGAATTCCCCATATACCATCAGGGGCAATATAGTAGCCGTACCGATTGCCGCATAGATTGGAACGCCAATCAGCAATAAGGCAAAGAAGACAATAAACATCAGCTCCATGGCGCGTTACCCCTTTCTCATTTCTTTCCACAGTCCCCATATGTTCGTCTGGAAGATACGTATAGCTGTCAGCACTGCTGTCAGCGGCACGAAGCTATACAATACCCAGAACGGAATTTCAAGGAACGGTGTCTTCTGGACAAATTTCATCATATTCTCAATAAACGGCAAGCTGTACCAGGCCAATGCCAGCGTGAACGCGAACCATATCACGTTCCCAAACAGCAACAGCCAACCTTTCACTTTCTCGCTTACATTCGACAGCACAATGTCCGCCCGAATATGCTCATTCGTCTTGGCGGCATAGCTGATGCCGAAGAAGATGCTCAGCACGAAGCTATATTGCGTAATTTCCTGCATTTCGGTCGTCGGTATCCCGAACAGCCGGAACAAGATTGTGAGGCCGAGCAGAATAAAAATAACAAACAGAAGCAATGCGCTGATCACTTCTTCGAAATGGTCGACAAACCATTTGATCCTTTTCATAAACAGCCTCCTTTACAGAGTTGAGCAGGAGTTATCCTCCTGCTCAACGAATGCTTACCTTTTTTATTCGATGATGCTCAATACTTCATTAACAATCTCTTCGCCTTTCGCCGCGCTGCCGCCGCCGATCGACTCATACGCTTGCGGCCATACGCTTCTGCCCAGTTCGATCCATTGATCAATGTCTTCAGGCTTGCCCAGACGCTCCATTCCCTTCTCCTCCAGGAACTTGATGTCATCCTCCATCAATTGGTCGAAGCGATCGCGCTCCAACTGCGAAGCTTCCTTGCCCGCTTTGACAAGTGCGTCCTGCAGTTCCTTCGGCAGAGTCTGGAAGTACGTCTCGCTAATAGCGAATGCGCTGATCGTGTACATCCATTCAATGTCTGTAATGTACTTATGCACCTCATAGTAGTGCTCCGTACGCGCTGTCGTGTAAGCATTCTCCTGCGCATGGACGAGACCTTGCTGCATCGCGGTGAATGCTTCCGAGAATGGAAGCACGACCGTCTCTGAGCCGAATGCCTGGAAGGCCGATTCGAAAATCTTGTTCGGTGGAACCTTCATTTTAAGCCCTTTCAGATCTGCCAGAGAACGAACGGGATGGTTCTTATCCGAAGTGATGGCGCGGAAGCCTGCGTCTGTCCAGAGCAGGAAGCGCATGCCGGCTTGCTCAACGCCGAACTCATTGTTTTTGTCCCACAGCTTGTCAATTGCGTCGCGCGCTTGCTCCGAGCCTTTGAAGATGTAAGGAAGCGTCAAGTAGTTAACCGAAGGCGCGAATGTGCCGAAGTTGTTCACGGAGCCTTGCACCATCTCTTGTGTGCCGTTCTGCACCGATCTCATCTGCTCCAGCTGATCGCCAAGCTGGTTGGACGGATAGATCTCTACCTTCAGCTGGCCGTCGCTGTATTGGGAAGCCAGATCCGCGAATTGGCGCGCTGTCCAGTCGATGATCGAAGAGTCGCCTGATTTGTCGCTGTGCCCCAATTTAATCGTATATACCTTCTTGTCTCCATCAGCTTTGTTGCCGGCTCCCGCCTCGCTGCCTCCACCGGAGTTGTTGCCGTTAGACGAGCCGCAAGCCGCCAGCGTGAATACCATTGCGCAGGCTACAATACCTGCCATAAGCTTTTTCATTGGATTATTCCCCCTTGAATTTAACGTTGCAAAGGCTTTCGCAAAACGCTTACATAATCTAACGTTTACTCTACCTTTACTATTTGCATAGCTCACTTTATCATGCATCCGAAACTTATGTCAAGATTTGAATTAAGTTAGCAATGATTTTTCTCACGAAAGCGCTATTTTGATTGTATTTCACCCCCGTTTTGTCTATAATAAACCAAATGAGTATGGAAAACAGGTGATGAAATGATTGTGACTCCTACCCCGCTGGATCAGAAGGGCAGCAAAACGGCGATTCTGCAATGCCTTCATAAATATGGCGCGATTACGCGCGTTCGCTTGGCAGAATTGACAGGCCTTAGCCGAGCGACCATATCCACAGCGGTATCCGAGCTAATTGGACTGGAACTGGTCAGAGAATCCAAGGAACGCTTGAATACCGGCGGACGTCCGGCCGTAACCTTGAAGCTGAAATCGGATACACGTCTTGTCATCGGTGCTGATCTGGATCCTGATGCATGGACCATTGGCGTGTTCGATTTGCGATTCAATCAGATCGCCATCAGTAGAGTTCCCATACAGGATCGATCAATATCTTCTATAATTGGGCTGCTCGTGGGACAGGTGAAGAACTTTATTCAAGATTTCGGCAAAAGACTGCTACCTATGATCGGAATTGGTCTGCCGGGTCTGATCGATAACAGAAACGGCATCATTATCAGCGCATCTCATTTTGGCTGGAGCAAGGTGGCATTCTCGGGTCAAATTCGGAAAGAGCTGGGATGGCCCGCAGTCATTTTGAATCACAATAAAGCGAGAGGCCTCGCGGAATGCCGATACGGTGCGGGAAGAAATTACCACCAAATGATCTATATCGGAGTAGGTCGAGGAATTGCCGGGGGGATTTTTTATAACCGTCAGCTGGTTGAGGGTGCTTTCAACGGAGCTGGAGAGATCGGTCATATTACGATGGTGCCGAACGGTATCTTGTGCAGCTGCGGCAATCAAGGCTGCCTGCAGGCGTACAGCTCCGGTTCGGCGTTGGAGTTGCAGGCGAGGAAGAGAGTCCGGCTGTCGCTGGATGAGCATACAAGTCTGACGTCAGATGAAGATATGATGCAGCTGCGCTATGAGAAGGTGTGCCAGGCAGCGGATAAGGGGGATTGGCTGGCCAGAGAGATTGTGGAAGAGTGCGCCCAATATCTGGGGATTGCGATGGCTAATCTCGTGAACATCATCAATCCGGAAGCGTTCATTCTGGGCGGTTCCGTGCCACGCAACAGTAAGCTGTTCGTGGACGTCGCATTGAAGACGATGAGGCAGCGCTCTGTCAGTCAGTTGTCACAATCGACGGAAGTGAACGTTGCCCAGTTCAATGAGTTCGGGGGAGCGCTGGGTGCTGCCAATTTCGCGATGGACGAACTTTTTTCCTTCCCGTTGTGCGTGGAAGAGTAACGTATATAGACATTATCACGTCCGTTAGACGTGCATTCGCGATCGCTCGGACATGCACGCATGGCAATCGACAGCGCCGGTCACGCAAGCGCTTGTACCGCTCAAGATAGATAATGACCATTCTTCAGCTCCCTGTCGATTCGCCAGATCCCTCTTGCAATCCCCAATGCTCACGCCAAGCCCCTCCTGCATCGCTCATATAACCGCACTGTCGTTACCTGTCTTCAATAACACCTCCACTTCACCGTACTTCTTCTCGTCGGTTCCCTACCCTCCACGTTCAGTCCTGGAGATGAACGCATGCCCGGATCCTCGGTTGCTACAATGATAAAATAAAGGTTAATCTGTTATAGGGGGGGTAATTCTGATCAAACAAGTGCTTATCGACTATATGAAGCGTTTCTCGGACATTAACGATGATGAACTTGCCAGCATTGCAGAAAGGGTACCCACTGGGAGTTTCAAAAAAGGGACAATTCTGCTGCATCAGGGGGAAGTTCCCGACAAATGCTATTTCGTATTGCAGGGCTGTATTCGCCAATATGCCGTTGATGCCCAAGGGAAGGAAATCACCTTCAACTTCTATACAGAAGAACAAAGTGTCACGATTTTCAATCAGCATACTGAAGATAAGACATCCAACTATTCACTCAGCTGCCTGGAAGACTGTGTCTTGGTCGTCGGTGATCTATCTACTGAACAAGACACATATGATATGAATCCTGTGCTGGAAATGATGACTCGAAAAATGATCGAAGAAGATATGGGAAACATGCGCGATGAGTTCTCCTCCTTCATGGCCTCCACGCCAGAAGAGCGATTCAAGGCGCTTTTAGTAAAACGACCGAAGTTGATCAATAGAGTACCGCAACACCAGTTGGCCAGCTATTTGGGGATTACACCGGAGTCGCTTAGTCGCATCAAAAGGCGGTTTGGATGAACGCACCTTACAGTCGTGGACTAGTTCAATGCCGCCAACTTCCTTCCTTTGATCAAAAGCCAGAGGCCAAAGCCAAGCTCGCCCACAAACATCGGGACGCTTAGAAGGGTTTCCAGTGAAGAAGTAACATGATCCAACTGCGGTACAAAGCTGTACATGAGATGAATCAGCGTATAACTGAAGCCTGCTGCAGCCAATAAGACGCTAATGATCCTGGGGATCTGCTTTGCTTTCCATGCTACAAGACCGATGACCAAGAGATGCAACCCGAACAGAATCAAACCGAACGACCAAATAGATTCAAAGGAGGTTACGGAATGCATTACTTGCGATGCCATTACGTCCAGCTTCAACAAGGTAGTGCTATCAGCTATACTGTTGGCAACCACCAGATGAGAAACAGCTATTGCCAGGACAGCGGTGTACAGCAGACGAAGCCAACCGGCCAATAATGAGTATTCCGGATGTACGGGCTTCAGGAATATATAAAAGGACCATGAAACCAATAGATCCGTTATGATAATCACCAGCCATCCAAGGGTCTCCATGTTAAATAGGAAACGAGATCCCCGGATATTGTCCAATGTGGTCATCGGGTCACCGGAAATGATTAGTGAGCTGTGTACAAACCCGTAAGAGAATGCTGCGGCAATGCTCATGATCAACAATGAAAGGCCTGCAATGATGGCCGATTGCTTTCTAATGGTCTGATGTTGGTCGTACATAATGAAAACCTCCTCTTTTTTTATATTGTACTAACGAATGGAGAAGGCTTCATTAACTTAAGTCAAGAGATTAAAACAGCTAACCTATAAAGTAGTCAGATCAGGACGGACTGGGGCTTGGCTATGCGATTGCAATAATAAGTGTAATCCTGCTCTTCTCCGGCAATCTTCCAACCCGATTACGTTGAATTATCCTTCTTCATGAAGCAATAGGAGCATCGATGATACTCCATACGCTGGGTTAGGGCCGACCGCCTCTTCACATGGGTACAGACATATGGTAAGGTTGGTGAGAACATACGATCCTAAGGAGGTGTGCAGATGAGCGCAAAGACATCTTACATAAAGCTGGAGAAGCCCCGTCTTCCTCATCATCTACCCCTGCTTGAGCTGGACCGCTTGGACAGCGGTCAATACATACAAGAAGGACTGCTGCAGGATGCTTCTATGGAGTATCAGGAAGCCCATAAGGTGATCGTAGACAAGACCGTATTTCGCAATGTCGTCTTCACCGAATCATCGCTAATCGGCTCGGAGCTGACCGACGTCGTATTCGACAAGTGCGATCTCTCCAATGCGAACTTTAGCGACGCCATTATTCACCGTTCCGAATTTCTGGATTGCAAGATGGTCGGTACGAACTTGACGGGTGCAACGATTCGGAATGTACGGTTCAGGCAATGTCTGGCGGATTACGCCACCTTCCGCTTCTCGGATATGAAGAGCATCATTCTGGAGGAATGCTCCCTGCTCAAATCCGACTTCTACCATTGCAAGCTGCAGAAGAAAGCAGTCTTCCGCCAATGCAACATTGACGGGGCCCAATTCTCTGGCACAGAGCTGGACGGCATCGATCTAAGCGACTGTCAATTCGACGGCATCGGGGTCGAAGCGAACAATTTGAAGGGCTGCCTCATCGCCCGTGAGCAAGCTTATCTGTTCGCCGGCCTGTTCGGACTGAAGCTGAAGGGCGACTAACATCACGGCAGCAGGAGCAGGCGGCACGGAATACAGTTCTTCCGCCTCCTCTATGAGGGTACGCCTACCTGCTTCCCCAACAGCTTACTGAAGAGACCACCCCGCTCGTTCGCCAGCTCTTGATAGGTGCCGACCTGTCTCACCTCGCCCCCGTCCAATACGACCACCTGATCCGCATGGCGAATCGTAGACAAGCGATGAGCGATTACAATCATCGTCATCGTCCCTTGCAATCGCGCCAGCGTCTCTTGTACGCGCCATTCCGTCTCCGTATCCAGCGCACTCGTGGCTTCGTCCAGTATAAGGATGGATGGCTCCCGAAGCAGCGCTCTGGCTAACACCAACCGTTGCTTCTCGCCGCCGGACAATCTGACACCGCGGTCTCCGATGAACGTATCCAGTCCATGCGGCAGCCGCTTCACGAACTTGGCCGCAGCAGCCAGCTCCAGCGCTTTCCATAGCCGATCGTCAGCTGCTTCCGGTTGAAGCAGCTTCAGATTGTCTCTGATGCTGGCATTGAACAGGAACGGGTCTTGCGAGACATAGCTGATCGACCGCCTCAAGGCAATGGCATTATCGCAGGTTAATCGCTCGCCATCGACGAGCACCTCGCCGCATTCCGGTTCATTAAGTCCCATCAGCATATCGACTAACGTCGTTTTCCCCGCTCCTGACGCCCCTACAATAGCTGTCAGTCCGCCAGCCGCGATATGAAGCGATACGTTGTTCAGCGCATAATGCTCCCGCTCCCGGTTATAGCGGAACGAGACGCTGCGACAAGTTAGCCCCTGCCGCAGATTGATACGTCTATCGTGAGCCAGCTGTTCTTCCCCAAGCTCCCGTTCACTCAAGCATAGTTGCTGGAGATGAATGACCGATTCGAACGAAGGCGCCATGGCGGCCAGCTTCTCTACACTGATCTGAATACGAACGATCATCGGCCATATGCTGGCGAACAGCATAATGACCAGCAGCAGCTCCGCTGGCTGGGACTGGAACATGTTCAGCAGGAAATACACGAATATCGCAAGCAGCACCGCTGACACTGTCTGATAGATGAATTGCGAGCTCGCCTTCAACTTGGCGAAATCGATGGAATTACGCTCCACTTGTCCGCACAAATCGGTCATCCATGCCTCATGGGCAGTCTCCAGCGTATTACCTTTAATATCCTTCATGCCGTTCAAGTGATCCGTAATGCCTGCGGCATACACCTTCGACAGCATCAAATTATCATAGCCGAACTGCTTCGCTCTTCTTGTGAAGTATCGGGAGCACAGGAGAAGAGCAGCGCCGATGGAGATGATGGTAAGCGCAATGCCTGGAGCCAAAATAACAGCCGCTCCCACCTTGACGCTCGTCAATATGAGCGAAGACAGAAATTGCAGCGTGTAGTTCAGCCCCTTCTTCACATTGCCAATCTCCGTCGTCATCAGCTTCACGAGATCGGACTTCCGCTGAGCGAGGAAGAACGACCAGTTCGCACGTATAATGCTTCGATAGGTATCTTCACGCAGCTGGCGGATGAAGCCCTGCTGAATACGCTTATTCTGCATCGATAGATGCCAGTTGAACAGGCTCTGGCCTACGATAAGCAGGATATAGACGATGAGCACGGCAAGCAGGCTCTGCTCGTTCGCGATACCCTCCAGCTTCCCCATCAGATCCGATACGACAGGTACGCTCGACATGTCCAGCGCTACGATTCCCGTCATGTTCAATAGCGGTATAATGAATACAAAGCCGATAGATTGAAGTACGCCGATAAACAGCATGGCAATAAAGTTATATAGAAGAATCGGGCCGGAGTACCTATAGATTCTCCCTATGAAATAACGTATTCCTCTCATTCCCTTATCCTCTGATTGCCGGCCGATCGCGTCATGCCGGAACCTCCTCGACTTCGGATATAATTAGACGCAGCAGCTCTTGAACGGTGAATACGGTGCGGGAACGCTGAAGCACCTGTACGTTCGTCATGCCCGCCAAGCTGGACGCTGTGCGGAAGTGCCATTCCAGCAAGCCTAGCGGATGAATCAGCTCCCGATTGAAGGTATGGCGCATCACAATATGAAGCTGCTCTACTTTCGACACCGGAACCAGCGCGGCGGAGCCGTCCATCTGGTCGGACTTCACCAGCTCGAACAATCCCCCCAATGGAAGCGCCCCCTTGTGGAACGGTTCAACAGGAATTTTATATTTCGTCTTCTTGCTCGTCATAACATCGTCCTGCTTAATCTCGCGTTCATAGATAGGAGGAAAGCTTCGACCGCCCAGTCCCAGCTGCTGCAGACTCTCTTGCCATAGCTTCTGCTCCGGCAGCGCAGGGAGAACTTCCGCTTCACCGCCTTCGGGACGAAGACGCACCGGTATGACATCGTCTGTCAGGAAGGCATACCCGTGGTCCAGGAAGGCTTTCGCAAGCGTTGACTTGCCCGCCCCTGAACGACCTACAATGCCATAAGCTTTCCCCTTAATTACAACTGCCGTCCCATGCAACGGCAATATCCCTCTCTGCAACAGCAGAGCGCCCATACAGTAACCATCCAAATATAACCGAATGCGCTCTGGGGGCGGTGTTCCAATTGGAGAGACAATAATCCGGCAACCGTCTTGAATAAGATAGATAGCCGTATGAGGCATGTGGAGAAGAACGAAGTCATCTCTGATTACATATCGTTCCTCAGACGGTGACAGCTTCGCCCACATCTCCGACAGATCCCCCCATTCAATCGAAGCATCCGCTTCCCTCGCTTCCCCCAGCAGCGTCTCTTCACCCGTTAATACAATCTCGCTGGCTATAAGCAAGCCGAATGCTTGATAGATCTTCTGGTTCATAGTAGCCATGCCTCCTCCTCTGTTAGGTTTAATATAGTGAACATCCGATGACAGTTGTTCTTTTTAGAGAACATTATATGTCGCCTTTGCCTACCTGTCAATCTTAAATAAAAACGGAAATAAGCCCTTATTCTCCGTTCCATCGGAATAAGGGCTTACTTTCTTTCAACAACTAACTGCCGAATCCGCCGCTACCGGAGCCAGAACCAGAGCCTGAACCGGAACCAGAGCCCGGTCCGCCTCCCCTGCCGCCTTTCATCGTCATGTTGATGTCTAACACTTCCAGCTTGGGCCGCTGCCATTCTTTCTTCATCAATACGTTGCACCTCCCAATGAAGAATGATTGTTACCGTAAGGATTGCTGCACATAAGTTCTCAATAAAGAACGTTTGTGACCATATTTTAACGCCGCTATACTTGTTTGTCAAACTATATTCTCAATCAACAAGTCAATTAGCATAATCCCCCAGTACCGCCCGACTAGGGCCGACATCATCGTTGCTATATCGTCTTGATCTCCAACAGCTTGTATTCGATCATGCCCATTGGCGCGCTGACATGAATGGCATCGCCGACCTTCTTGCCCATCAGCTCTTTGCCGAGCGGACTTTCATACGATATTTTATCCGCCTCCACATCCGCCTCCGCAGGACTTACCAGCTGGTACTGAATTCTCTCATTGAACTCCACGTCATGCAGCGTCACGACTGCCCCCACGCCGACCTTATCGATTCCTGCGCTACTGACATCCACTACCTTGGCTGTCTTCAGCATCCGCTCCAATTGCAGAATCTTCGTCTCCAGGAACGCCTGATCGTCCTTCGCCGAATGGTACTCGCTGTTCTCACGCAGATCGCCGAAGCTGATCGCCACCTTCAGGCGTTCCGACAGCTCCTTGCGCTTGACTGTCTTCAGCTCCTCTAGCTCCGCTTCTATTTTTGCATACCCTTCAGGCGTCAATATCATTTCTTCTTTCGCCATAATCGTCACTCTCCAATTAACATGCTAACCTCTATTGTTCCCCATTTTAAGACATTTGGACGATGAGGCCTTATATTTTCTTTACGAACTCCGATTTCAGCTTCATAGCGCCGAATCCATCGATTTTGCAATCAATATTGTGGTCGCCATCTTCAACGAGCCGGATGTTCTTCACCTTCGTTCCGATCTTGATGACAGAGGAGCTTCCCTTCACCTTCAAATCCTTAATGACGGATACGGAGTCTCCGTCCTGCAACATCTTGCCATTAGCATCGACGACCGTTCCCGAAGATACTGCGACGGCCTCTTCCCCGCCTGGGGACCATTCATGAGCACATTCCGGACATACATACTGCCCTCTGTCCTCATACGTATAAGCCGATCCGCACTCCGGGCAATTCGGCAATTGATCAGACATCTTGTCATTAAGCCTCCATTCCATTGCTATAGCAGTTATTATAGCATAACCACACTATAGGCTGCGCTTACTGATTCATGGCCTTGTGCAACCTATCCTTATAATCTCTTGCTGATGCCGACAAGTCTACGATGGGGTAAGGATAATCTGTTCCTAGCTCAATGCCGCAGGCTGCTTGCTCGATCAGAGTCAGCTCATGCACCTCATACACTTGCTCTGCCGGAACGTCGCGCAGCATCGGCAGCCAACGCTTCGCATATTGTCCGTAAGGATCATATTCTCGTCCTTGCTTCATGACATTGAACACGCGATAAGGCATATGATCAGTGCCTACCCCGGAGCAATAACACCAGTTCCCATAATTCAATGATACGTCGTAATCGATGAGACAGGATTCGAACCATTCCGCTCCGATACGCCAATCAACTCCCAAGTTCTTCGTCAGGAAGCTGGCGACATTCTGCCTTCCTCTATTCGACAGGAATCCGGTTCGGCGCAGCTCCGTCATACAAGCATCTACCAGCGGATAGCCCGTCCGGCCGTTCAACCATGCGTCGACAAGCCGCTCATCTCGCGACCATGGAATACCGTAGTCGGTCAACCCCCGCTCCGAGAATATCCGGTTGCCCAGCTTGCCGTGCAGCAGCCAGAAATAATCGCGCCACAGCAATTCAGCAACCAACAGCCTGGTGGAATCATTGCCGCTCCATTCAGCCTCAGCCGCCTTGACCTGCTCATATACATAACGTGGCGATAAGCAGCCATGTGCCAGGTATGGAGACAGCTTCGAAGTATCATCGCGATGTAATAAGCCGTTCCTTGTATCCTTATAAACACGCAATCTGCCTGTGTCAAAAAAATAGTGGCGCAATCTCTGCCGCCCCTCATGCGATCCTCCGCGAAACGCGGGCTCGCATGCCTCCGCCGTAATGCCTAGACTATTGTCGGATGGCAACTCGCCCTCTTCCAGCTCGAAGCCGGGATGGTTGGTCGCAGGAGCAGGGATACCGATCATCGTTCTAACCGGCATTGCTCCTTCGACCCGTCGTCTGAACATGCTGTAGACAACAGGCATGTCCTTCACCGGGATCGGAAGATCCTCCGGATGAATTAAGTTATGCCCGTAATAGACATGAATGCGAATAAAAGGATGGGAAGCATGAATGAAACGTACCGCCTCGCGTTCCTCGCTCCCCCATTCATGGTGATAATGCAGCTCCGAGATGGCTACCGAGGCCGAGATATCGGTCAGGACCTCTTCCGGTCTGCCTTGCCTTACAAGAAGAGGGATACCGAGCTTGTTCAAATTCGTTCGCAAGACAGCGACGCTCTCTCGAATAAATCTGGCGCGATGCCGGCCTGTTTTGGGAAATCCGTAGGCTGTCTTGCCATACTGTCGCGGGTCGAAGCAATATAGTCCGACTACGGGAAGTCCCGATGCCGCCGCTTGTGCCAGCGGTTCATGATCATGCACACGCAAGTCGTTTCTAAACCAGACAATAGCGCACTTTCTCATCGTACGAAATCCTTTCATGTGGGTTCAGTCTATACGTATGTCTACTCTGCAACAGCTCCGATCAGCTTCGCCTGCTCATCCAGTCGCTTGGCCGCTTCCTCAATCTCACCAAATTGTTCAACTGCCAATCGAATCAGGCTCTGGCTATCGCTAACGGCTGATTGCGTCCGGTTCGTCCCTTCGATAATCTCCTTCACCTGCCCGACCATGCCTTCCATATAACCGTTCACTTCCAATGCGGACTTCTGAACTTGGCCGGCAAGCTTGCGGACTTCTTTGGCAATAATGTCGAAGCCCCTCCCCCACTCCCCCGCATGGGCTGCTTCAATAGCCGCATTCAGCGCCAACAGCTGAGTCTGCGAGGATACATGACGAATGACCTCTACGATGCTTTGGATGGATGCCGTATGACGCTCCAGATGCTGTAGAATAGCCATATTCTGTTCCGACGCTTTCGCCACTTTCCCCGCAGCTTCCTCCACCTCAAAACTTTTACTCATTCCTTCACGTGCGCGATGAAGCATCCTGTCGGACATGTCTAGCAGCCGCTCCGTCATTTGCATGTTCGCCTGCTCACGGGCATTAATATCCGTCGCGACCTTCAGTACGGCGTAAACCTGCCCCTCTTCGTTCATGATAGGCATATAAGAGGCTTCAAGTCTAATGGGCCGGCCATCCTTCGTCACCCTGGTAATCTTATCCTGGAACGCCCTTCCGCTGCGCAGCCCTTCCCAGAGCATGACATACTCCCTGCTATTAACATATTGCTTCAAACAGAACGTGCGGTGAGACATGCCGACCAACTCACTGGTACGATATCCAATCGTTTTTGCAAAAAGCGCATTCGCCCAAATGACCTCACCCTTCGTATTAAAAGCAATCATAGCCAGCGAACGCTCAATCGCTGCAAGCACTTGCTCATGCTGTAATCCTTGGACGGACATCATAGTTTCAGATTTAGTAACAGGAATCAAAGTCGTCTCCCCTTTCGTATTGTATAACCTTTGTATAATGTTATCTTAATTATACAAAGGTTATACAAAGATCGGCAAGAAGTTTTTCATAATGCAGTTATCATCTATGAATCAGGAAAACTAAACAGCAATAAATCAAACACGAATGAATATCAAATTTTGCACATTATCAACTTAAGGAATGGGATGATTTCAAACGTCGGATAACGAGAAAACGTCGATCCCGACGATATCCTATCGTGTCGATCCAACAGTATTTTTGCGTTATTTCACCTAGTCATCAACTTCATATATTGACATTTTTCACACTTTCACGACGAACTGCGACTATCGCATTGAGTGGTCTGCATCCAGCTGCGGCTGGAGCTTGACAAACCTCATATCCTTCTTGCGAACTCCTAAGCATCTATGACACAATACATATAGGACTTATTAGGCTAGCAAAGGTGAATATCATTGCCCTCATGATAGGGCGCGAAGGAGGCTACAGGCCATGAAGACGATCAAGCTTGGGACAAGCACATTGGAGGTGCCTGTCGTTGCAGTGGGATGCATGCGCATCAACTCGCTGGACAAGGCAGGAGCGGAACGGTTCATTCAGACCGCTATGGAGCAGGGAGCGAACTTCTTCGATCATGCGGACATCTATGGTGGAGAAGGGAAATGCGAGGAAATCTTCGCGGATGCCATAAACATGAATGACGATGTCCGTGAAAGCATGATTCTGCAATCGAAATGCGGCATTCGCAAAGGCATGTTCGACTTCTCCAAGGAGCATATTCTGCAGTCAGTGGACGGCATACTGCGGCGTCTGCGCACAGATTATCTGGACGTGCTGCTGCTTCATCGGCCGGATACACTCGTTGAGCCCGAAGAGGTCGCTGAAGCATTCGATACGCTGGCAAGCTCCGGCAAAGTAAGACACTTCGGCGTATCCAATCAGAACCCTATGCAAATGGAGCTGCTGCGCAAATACGTCAAGCAGCCGCTAGTTGCCAATCAGCTGCAACTGAGCATTACGAACTCCACTATGATGACGAGCGGCTTCAATGTGAACATGGAGAATGCCGCCGCCGTTAACAGAGATGGCAGCGTGCTGGACTATTGCAGGCTGCATGACATTACCATTCAGCCGTGGTCGCCATTCCAATACGGCTTTTTCAAGGGCGTATTTCTGGATAATGAGGAATTCCCGGAATTGAATGAGACGATCAATGCCGTCGCGGCCAACTATGGGGTAAGCAATACGACGATTGCCATGGCATGGCTGCTGCGCCATCCCGCCAAGATGCAGCCGGTGACGGGCACGATGAATATCGATCGGCTGATTGACTGTTGCAAGGCAAGCGACATTACTTTAACGCGCGAGGAATGGTACGAGATTTACCGCTCGGCAGGCAACATTTTGCCATAAGCAGATTGAACTGGAGAAGCGCTAAAGCTATCTCTGCGGAAGAATGGAATACGCTCCGTATTCCATTCTTTCTTTTTTTGACGCAAGCCGTTAATCGCATTTCTTCCATTGTTCGTACCATGCGGCTACGTCTCTCAAGCGCTCTGCCTTCTGGTTAGCGCTCATCTGCGACCTGAGCTGCTCGTATTGTTCCTCGACCAACTCTCGGTCGCCGGTCTGATGGAACAGCTTCATCAGCGAAAAGCAACTTTCGCACTCGTCAGGCAATAATTGTTGAACGTGCTGATTGACCGCAATCGCCTTTCTAATGTTGCCCTCACGCTCATAGTATCGGCTTAACTCCCGCATATGAAGAAGCCATAGTCGTCGATAGCGCTGCCGTTCCTGCACAGCCCATTGATAATCATAGCTGCCGAGATAATCTCCTTCATATGCATGCAGCACATGCTCATAGGCCGCCACCGATTGCGAGCAGGGCTTGTCTAGACAATTGACAGCCCGCTCCCATTCCTCCACGTCGACTTTCATGGCTTGCATCTCCAGTCTATAGCCGGGAACCTTCCCCCAAGAATAAGCGATTCTCAAGTTCAGCTCCAAGCTCTTCAGAGTCTGACGTATATGATAAATGGAAGTGTGAAGCTGCTTGGCAGCTTTCTCCTCCTCCATATCAGCCCATAACAGTTTTACTAATTGATCCCGATAGACAGTCTGTCCGCGATGATGCAGCAAGTATGCGAACAACTCGCGCGCTTTGCTCGTTCTCCATTTGATGCTGTGCACCTGCTGGCGGGACAGCTTGAATCGGATTTCCTTGAAGCAGCATATAACCGGGGTCGAAGCGTCATACATGTGTAATTCCCTCCATACTTTCTTCATCATTTCAAATGCTGTAACAGATCTATGAAAACGACTGACTATATCAGCTTGCAGCATGACCTCGCAAGTCTATCATCCACATATACACAGTAACTAAACAATTCCTTTATATTTGAAACAGCATGCCGAGAAATTCATGTGAGGCCAACCGAGTTGATATTGCCTCCGGCCCCCATAACCTCATTCGATTAATTCCTAACTGAAGCTATGAACCGCCTTGACTTATGGTATAATCTTTGAAAATAAAGCGTTTTTCTATTGAAAATGACAATAACCCACTCAGAGAAACTAGTCCAAGTAGGTGTTCCCACATTGAAGCATGAACGCAATCCATTCCATCAAAGCTTCGAAAATCTGGAGGCACTGGCTGATAAAATTAGCGAGGTGCTGCGCAATCCCGTTACGATCGAGGACGATAATCATCGGCTCATTGCCTACAGCTCCCATGAATCGCATTCCGATGAAGCCCGAGTAGCGACCATTATCGGCAGAAGAGTGCCGGAGAAGGTTATCCGCGCGTTGTGGCAAGAAGGCCATATGCAGCATTTATTGGGCAGTGAAGAGCCGTTGGCCATTCCTTCGATCACCTCTGTCGGACTAGGCAAGCGAATTGCCATTGCTATACGTAAGCAGCGCACCGTGCTCGGCTATATATGGGTGCTGGAATCGGACAAGCCGCTCGGCGATGATGCCACTGACATGCTGAAGAAGGCTGCGCATGCGGCTTCGGCGAAGCTGCTACAGCTGCAAGTGAAGAAGCGCAAGGAAGAGAAGGGACACGAGGACTTCTTCTGGCAGCTGCTTACCGGTTATCTGGAGGATCATAGCGATATTGATCACAAGGCCGCCGAGCTGGGCATTGCCTTGCCGAGCCGCTATCGGATCGTCGTGTTGGAATTCGCATCCGACCTGCAAGACAAGCAGCAGCATATTGAATATATGCTCACTACATCGCAGCGTATCACTGCCTTCTTCCATACCGTGAAGCAGAAGCAGCTGATCATCCTGTCGGCCTTAAAGCCGAACTCCCACGCGGAGGACGACGACTTCGAGGATTTTCAATATATATTCGATCAGATGCAGCAGCGGTTCGGCTTCTCCCCTTCAGGTGGAGCAAGCGGCTCGCCTTACGATGATTACATGATGGTGGAGCGCAGCTACAAGGAAGCGCTGACTGTGCTGCGCATGAAGAGACTGTTCCCGAAGGAGTTGCTCGATACGTATACCTACTCCCAGCTGGGCTATTACCGACTGCTTCCTGCCATGTTGACAGAAAGTCGTCTTCATCCTGTCACTAATCCCAGCGTGAAGAAGCTGCGCTTATACGACAACGAGCATAACAGCGATCTGCTGCATACGTTAGAAGTATTCCTGGCCTCTGACAGCAATGTGAAAGCGGCGGCGGAAACTTTGCATATCCATACCAATACACTAAGCTATCGCTTAAAGCGAATCGGTGAAATCGGCGGCATTGATCTCGGCAATATCAATCAGAAGATTACCGTGTTCCTTGATTTGAAGCTGGACAGGCTGAAGAAGGAGCAAGCCCCGCATTTGTGAATCACAACGAAAAAACCTTCAACATTTGTTATTTCCTCACAATGTTAAATAATTGATTCCCCCTTATACTTGACACTGAGTCACAAGTTAAAAGGGGGAGCTACTCATGATTATAGGAGTACCGAAGGAAAGTAAGAATAATGAAAACCGCGTGGCGATCACGCCCGCAGGAGTCGTCTCACTCCTCCAGTCCGGACATTGCGTCAATATCGAAAGCAACGCTGGAATTGGCAGCGGTTTCACCAATGACGATTACAGACTGGCCGGAGCATCCATTGTGAGTGAAGCCGACGACGTGTGGGCGGCGTCCGATATGGTCATGAAAGTGAAGGAGCCTCTCCCCTCAGAATATCGCCTCTTCCGCAAAGGATTAATCTTGTTCACCTATCTTCACTTAGCTGCGGAGCCGGAGCTGGCGCGCGCGCTGGTTGACGCGGAAGTAACGGCCATCGCCTATGAAACCGTAGAAGTGAATCGTACGCTTCCACTGTTGACGCCCATGAGCGAGGTAGCGGGACGAATGGCTACTCAGATTGGAGCGCAGTATTTGGAGAAGATGTATGGCGGCAAAGGCATACTGCTTGGTAGCGTGCCGGGCGTAAAGCGGGGCAATGTGACGATTATCGGCGGCGGAGTTGTCGGTACGAATGCGGCCAAAATCGCGGTCGGACTAGGCGCCAAAGTAACGATGATCGATCTCAGCGCCGATCGTCTTCGCCAGTTGGACGATATATTCGGCGCCCAAATCACGACATTAATGTCGAACCCGCTCAATATTGCTGAAGCTGTGGCAGAATCCGACCTCGTCATTGGAGCTGTACTGATTCCCGGAGCCAGAGCGCCTAAATTGGTAACAGAAGATATGATCAAGACCATGTCGCCAGGGTCTGTCGTGATGGATGTCGCTGTAGACCAGGGAGGCATTATGGAGACGGTCAATCGCATAACTACGCATGACAATCCGACCTATCTGAAGCATGGCGTCGTTCACTATGCCGTCGCCAATATGCCCGGCGCTGTTCCCAATACCGCCACCATCGCTCTGACCAATGCAACGATGCCGTACGCCCTCCAACTAGCGGGCAAAGGCGTGCGCAAAGCGATTCAAGACAATGCGTCACTTAAGCTTGGCGTCAACACCGCGGCGGGCGCCGTCACCTATGAAGCTGTGGCTAACGATCTGGGCTACGCCTATACGCCGGTAGAGCAAGCGCTGGAGCTTGCGCTAGCCGCGAATTAATGGCGATGGAGCTACCGGGGATGACTTGTTCGGACTAACCCAATGGCTGTTCATTTCCCGGCTTCATCCATCTTCGGCACAGATCATCAGCCCGCTCCACGATATGCTGACCGAAGCGATAAGGCATGCTGCCTTCCTTTATCTCCGGTTGCCGCAGTTGTTCCCGGACAGAGCCTGAGATGTCCTGCAGCAGTTCCACAATCCTCTCTCGCCACTCCTCTGTCGCAGCGATAGCCTTCTCCGGATCGACCGCTCTCGCGGGGAATAAGGGGATATTCCACATGCTGAGTTGCGGCAGCAGCCGCTCCAGTTCCTCATAGAGCGACCTTATGGCACGCCGTTCTTCCGGCGCATAATACTGATAATAATCGTCCATAATTCGCTCTATATCGTCGTCCCATAATGCCCTGCAGAATACATAGCTATTGAATTGATGCGCCCACTTCCAAGGATAGTCGGCAACCTTGTCCAAGTTCGGCACGACCAGATTCACAATGCCATGCACCCGCAAGCTCTCGTAATAAGACATATCTTCGGCGATTCTCCGAGGTATGAACGGGAATAATGAGGAGAGCATAAAGTGGTCGCTATAGTATTCGAAGATGGTCAGCTTCCTACCGCTACGATGCAGTGCCTCATCCCAGTCGAGCAGAGCGCGTCGCGCCCTTGCGTCGCTCTTATGCGGACTGTCCTCATAACCGTAGCTGTAGTCACGTCCCCAATAGGCGAGCAAGGTGTTCACGCTATGCGATGTGTCCGAACCCGCTCGTTCCAGCATGCTCCAGGACAAGCCTGCATTATAGACGATATGCTCCACTTCAACGTTGACATCCGCAGCCAGAAGTTCGTCACGAAGCATCTCCGTGAATTGCACATAGGCGCCCAGGAATCCTTCGGCATCACCCGTCGCTACATCTTCAGGCCATAGCGATAGACGATGAAGATTAGGCACATGCTTGCAGTACGAGATCACCTTCGTAATAAGGAGTCTCTGCCAATCCGAGGATTGGAAGTCCACTTGCCGCTTCGACGTATAAGGATGCTCTGCCTCTGAATACGGAA
This sequence comes from Paenibacillus chungangensis, assembly GCF_042675905.1. NCBI lineage: Bacteria > Bacillati > Bacillota > Bacilli > Caryophanales > Paenibacillaceae > Paenibacillus > Paenibacillus chungangensis. The sequence continues at coordinate 127,177 of NZ_JBHTJZ010000008.1, forward strand.
TCTCCCTCTCATTGTCCAGGAAAAACTTCAGACTATGCCCGCCCAATGTGATGGATATCCCACGCTCCACAATAGAGGAAGCGATCTCTCCGCCAATCTGATCCCACAAGGAGAAAGTGAAGAAGAGCTCGTTAATGCCGTTTTTCACCAACCAGTCTATCATCAGCTTCATATATGCCGCATCGTTCACTGTCTCGAACACGAAGCCTCTGCGTTCCATTCTCGGGGAATAGACCTCTCCACGCTTGTTGCAACGGTTCAGATCAGGGACGATTACGGTAGCTTCGCCCGGGTATATCCAATGCGCGCCCCATTCTTCCTGCGCATACCGATAGACGGCATATAATGCCGCTCTCTCGGATTTCCCCGCCAGCATTAGACTGCCTTCCCACTCTATCATCACATAGTCATCGGAATAACGGGAATCCTCGGGGTGTATCTTCCCTGCCAGCTCAGGCTTGCAGCTTAACAGCTCTTCCCATGTGCCAATCCATACTTCTCCGGTATGCTCGCTTCCGGACTTGCCAGCGAAAGCTTCCTTCAGTCTCTCCCATTCTCCGTAGGCAAATGAAATAACGGGGTGCCTGTTCCCCAGACGCTTCTCTTTCACTCTCCACACTCCCTCACCGCAAATATTAGAGCGCTCCCAAATCGAGCAATCAACAGTTCCAGATAGACTCTAACAGCACATTACCTGTGTTGGGAGCGCTCCAATCATGTATAATTTTAATTATTACCTCATTTCTCTTTTCCGTCAACATACAATACTGATCAATCCGACTGAACCGTTTCGACTAACACTCCCCGTATCATACGACAACGACATGAGTCGCCGCTCCATCCTTATCACTGACGTTTTCCACCGCCGTCTATCGGATGCTTAATATGGTCTTCATAAAGGTCGAAGTATAAGCTGCCGTTGGTTCCTTTCACGGCATAACATACTTTCTCCACGTTCAGATCCCGTTTTCTCCCAAGGGGATGTATTCCATGTATATGTATATCCGCCTTCTGGACGGCAGCGACGGCGCAATCATGAGTCTGCACTCCGATACACATATTTCCCCCAAAAGAACATAGCCGCCCCTCCCAAAGGGAAGGAACGGCTATGACGCTAATTATTTATCGTGTACATTCGCAGCCGGGTCTCAACCCACGCGACAGCTTCCCGTTAATTTCTTCAATTAAAGACGGCAGCTCGTTCATTCGATCGATACAGAAGTCGGCGCCGTTTTCCATGAACACTTTCCTCGTCTGGGCTACAGCCTCTGCCTGCTCCGCCCCCGACAAACGATCGAAGTCCTCCTGGCTGTAACCAAGCTCCGAACTGCCGATAACCACACCGACTGTCCATACCCCCGCATGCACGCCCTCCCGTATATCGGATACGGTATCTCCCGCCTTCACTACCTTCCATGTAGCGGACAGCTTGAGCTGCTCCATGTTCCTGTAGATCATATAGGGATAAGGCCTGCCATAGGAACCGGTATCGTCTGGGGTTACGACGCAGTCCGGGCTGTATCCTTTCGTCCGCGCATGAGATACGACAACCTCCATCATCTTGCTGGTATAGCCCGTAGTAGAACCAATTCGCAAGCCCTCGGCCCGCAACGCATCTACGGTCTCGATGACGCCGGGAATCGGATCGGTATAGTGCGATAGATTGGTCATCAGCGCAGGCTCGAACTTCGCATACAACACTTCGACATCCTGTTCGTTGAAAGGCCTGCCGTGCTGCTCCTGCCATAGTGCCGACACCCTCGGCATAGACAACATAGCGCGAATATGATCGATCTTCAGCAGGCCCATCGGCCCTCTTGCTTCTTCCATCGTCACTTCGATACCTGCTTGCTTGAATATATCGACGAACACATTGACAGGTGCGAAGCATCCGAAGTCTACTGCCGTTCCGGCCCAATCCAGTATTACGCCCTCTATCCGGTTGTTGCTACTCATCTATCCAATCCCTCCATATACGCTGTTATAATATCGCATAGACGATTAATGTCTTCCTCGTAAATTTCCCCAATATTGCCGATTCGGAACGTATCGACCTCCGTCAGCTTGCCCGGATAGATGACATAACCCCGCTCTTTCACATACTCGTAAAATTGGCTGAAGCTGAAGTCCTCGCTAGGGAAAAGGAATGTCGTAATGATCGGAGATTGCTTCTCCTCTGCGATGTAGGCTCTGACGCCGCTGGACGCCAGTCTCTGCCGAAGCAGCTCGTTGTTCCGCCGATAACGCTCGTATCTGGCGCTCACTCCACCCTCTTGAGCCAGCTCATCCAGCGCTCGGGAGAAAGCTGCTACCACGTGAGTCGGGGAGGTGAAGCGCCACTTGCCATCCTTGTCCATCCCTTTCCACTGGTCGTACAGATCCAGCGACAAGCTGCGAGATACACCCTTACAGGCCTCCAGCCTGTCCAGTCTGGCGATGACGAAGCCGAAGCCCGGAACGCCCTGGATGCACTTGTTGGCGCTGCTGATCACATAGTCGATGCCAAGGCCCGCCACATCGATGTCGATTCCGCCGAAGCTGCTCATCGCGTCCAGAATGAACGTCTTGTTATATTGCCGGGCCAGCTCGGCAACGTCTGCGACAGGGTTCAATATGCCCGTCGTCGTCTCGCAGTGCACCATGGCCATATGCGTAATGCCGGGATCTGCATCCAGCACTACCTTCAACTGCTCCACATCGGGATATTGATCGTAGCCGACACGATATTCGACATACTGCAGCCCGATATATTCCGCCATCTGGACAATGCGCTCGCCATAAGCGCCATTCGTCATAATGAGCACTTTGTCCCGACCCGAGATCGCCGACGTCATGACAGATTCTACAGCGAACGTGCCGCTTCCCTGCATCAGCACGACTGTATACTGCGCCGGATCAACTCCTGCCAGCTCCAGCAGCTGAGTTCGTATTTTTTGGGTAATCGATTTATAGGAATCGTCCCAGGTGCATCGGTCTTGCAGCATTTCCTCCTTCACCGTGCTCGTCGTCGTCAATGGCCCCGGTGTCAACAATTTGTATCGATTCATTCCTAACTCCTCCTATTTCGCGTCGTTGAACGCCTTCTGATGCTCTTCCAGCAATTCTACCGTCAGCGGCTCGGCGAATACTTTGGCATACGCCGGCTTGTTCACATCGTCCACCTTCTCGCCTTCATACAAGGCAACGGGATAGTTGGAGATGAGTTCGCCTCTCGCTTGCTCAATAATCGTCTGTGCCATCTTCAACGCCAGCTCAGTCGTCGCATTATCCTTGTCCACGACCGCGATCGATTCCGTCAAGGAGAAGTTGCCCTCCGCTGGGTCTACGAAGTCGATTGGCGCTCCGTCCGCATTCGCTCTTACCGCCTGATGACGCAGTCCGAAGCCGGCAGCCACTTCTCCCGCCTCTACCTTCTTGATCGGACCGGAGCCGGAGCTTTCCAGATGAGGACCGGCATTGACGATCAGATCATGCAGCACCGCACCCGCCTCTTCGCCATACTCGCTAATAATGGCTTGAACAAGCAGCCACGCTGTAGAGGAATGCATAATGTTCGGTATGGAGACCAGACCGTTGTATTCCGGACGTGTCAGATCCTTAATCGTCGTCGGTATCGGCAGTCCCTTCTCCTTCAGCACCTCCGTATTGACGAAGATCGAGCCTGTATTCGCCAGAATCGGCGCATAATAGGAAGGATAGCTGTCTAGCGTCTTGCTCTTGAACGCCAATTCCTTGAACATCGCGTGCTTGGCTTGCGCGGTCTCGATAAAGTAGGAGCTCATCGTAACGAGATCGGCCTCAATGTCGCCGCCCTCAGTCAGCAGCTTGCCGCCTAACTCCGACGTGCCCAGCGACTGAATTACATACTTGCCCTCATAACCCGCTTCCTTTAGCGCAGCCTCCATTGCCGCCACGGCCTCTTCATCGGCATTGGTTGAGATGACCACCTTCTCCTCAGCCAGGGAACCGTCATTGCCGCACCCTGCAAGTGCGAACATCAGACTGAGGACAACAATAGACAGCAGCACAGCTTTCATCGTTTTAGAATTTGTAGTCATGGAAATTCCCTCACTTTATTTGTTTTTGGTCAGCATTCTTCTCTGTCCGTAATCACACAACAGTTTGATCAATAGATTGGTGAAGAAGATAAACATCGACAGGACAAATATTTCGTTAAATTTGGCGAAATGCTGCAGCTCTTTGATCTTGCTGGCGACGACCGACGTCTGGGCCGATACGAGGAAGATGACGCCGCTTATCGTCACCATCGCGTTCATGAAGAAGTAACCCAGCATGTCGAATATCGTGGCGGCGGAATTGGGCACAATAACCCGATATACCGTCTTGAACCAGCTGTCTCCAAGCAGCTCGCCTGTCGTCTCCCAAGACGGATTCATCTTGGACAGGGCGTTCTTCGCCATCAAGTAAGGCGTCGTGAAGAAATGAACGATGTTGCAGAACACAAGTATCGCGAACGTCCCCTTCAAGCTGCTCCCATTAAACAACAGCAGGTACGATATACCCAGCACCATGCCGGGTACCGTATTGGTTATCATGGAGACGATATCCATGGACGATCTGAGCTTAAGCGACGACCGTACATTCAACAGAGCCGCCCAATAAGCGATCGCGGTTCCCAGCAGAGAAGTGAGCAGTGCGACCCATAAAGAATTGCTATAGACCTTCATTAAATCACTGGATTGGACGATGCTCATGACATGCTTCAATGTGAAGGTCGTGTCGTACGGGTAGCGGTTCAGCCAAGGCGCGATAAACATTATCGCGAATATAGAGAGCATCCCGAGAACAATGACGATCGATAAGGCAGCAAGGCCAGTATCGCGAACGCGATGATGCGGAAGCTCAGTATCCACCGCATTGTCGTAATGGAAATTGAGCTTCTCCAGCCGATGCAGCAGCCATATGCCGAACACGGCGGGCGCGAGCATCATGACGGAGATTGCCGCTCCCTGATGCATATCGGGAATGGCGCCTAACATCACTTCGTATAGCTGCGTCGCCAGCACGTGATACGTTCCGCCTACCGAAGCCGGGATGCCGAAGTCCGTGAAGCTTAAGATGAATGAAAGGACAAACGCCCCGCCAAGAGCACCCGCCATTGGACGCAGTATCGTATTAACAAAGCTCCTAAACGTCCCATCCCCCATTAAATGCGACACGATAATAAACTTTTTGTCCACATACTTAAACGCATTGTGAATGAGCAGGAACGCAGGAGGCAGCGTGTATATGACATATCCGATCAGCATGCCGTTGAACCCGTATATATCGAATAGCTGCCGTCCGATTATCCGCGTAATGAAGCCTTGATTGCCTAGCGAATACATAATGGCGAATCCGTAAGTAATTGTGGGCAGCAGCATCGGAATGATAATAATCGTTCGCAGTATGCCTTTCATGGACTTGAAGATGCGGGTGCAATGAATCGCATAGGCCAGTGTAAATCCCAATACGGTGGACAAGCACGCCGTCGCCGCCGAGATTTTCAGGCTGTTCAGCGCCGATACCCCGATATCGCGCTCGCTCCAGACGGCTACATAATTGGCGAGCGAGAAGCCCTGTCCGGTCTCCAGTGAGCGGATGAACAGCAGGAGGAGCGGCAGGAACAGGAATACAGTGAACAGCAGAAGCAGAACTGCAAGCATAATACGCATTTCCGGCTTTGCTTTATACATGCGTCTCACCGAATAAATTATAAATATTTTGCCGTTTTATATGGAGCTGTTGAATGATGAACTGCTTGACGAAGTCGTTGCCCGGACGATGGATGATATCCTGGGGCGCTCCGAACTGCGCGACTGAGCCTTGCTGAATGATGAGTATCTTGTCCGATAGCGTCAGAGCTTCTTCCGGATCATGCGTCACGATAATCGTCGTCAGCTTGAACTGCTTCGCAACGGATTGGATCCGCTTCTTGATCGATTCCTTGATGACCCCGTCAAGCGCGCTTAGCGGTTCGTCCAGCAGCAGGAGCTGCGGCTTCGTCACCAATGTGCGGGCAAGCGCGACCCGCTGCTTCTGTCCACCCGACAGCTCGCTTATCCGCTTCTTCAGATGCGGCTGCAATTCCAGGAATTCGATATATTCCCCAATTTCCTGCTCACTGACGCTCTCCTTCTTATTGCGTAAGCCATAGACAATGTTGTCGTAAGCATTCAGATTAGGGAACAGCGCGTAGTCCTGGAAGACGATATTGAAGCCGCGCTTCTTCATCGGCAGCGAAGTCATATCCACCCCGTTGAACGTGATCGTTCCGCGATCCGGCTTTGTTAATCCCAATATAATGTTCAGCAAGGTCGTCTTCCCGCTCCCGCTCGGTCCCAGCAGGGACACAATCTCGCCCGATTCAATCGCCACGTTTATATCATCCAGCACGACTTTATTGTCATAATGCTTGCCTATATGCTGGAGTCTCAGCATATCGCTCACCTCCTTAGGTACACGCTCAGTATAAAATCAGATTGTTAACGTTGATAGGCAACTGTGTAAAATGTGCGTAAATTATGCATAACTCATATATAAGTATTGCATCTATTCATGGCATATATTGCCTCAACATGCGAAACAATTAGGAATAAGCCTTGATTCTACCGATTGCAATCAGTAGACTTAGAAGGGAACACATGCAATCGTTCGCTAGCGATTCGTCATTGACAGTATCACGACATAATAGAAGGGTGAGAGCATGCTTCCACTGGAAAGGCAGAAGAAAATTCTAGATCTGCTCATGATCAAAAATGTGCTCAAATTGCCCGAGTTGACCGCCGAGCTGGACATCTCCATCGATACGCTCAGGCGCGATCTGAACACTCTGACCAGCCAAGGGAAGATAGAAAAGATATACGGCGGGGTCAAGCTCGTGCAGGCGAAATTTGGGGAATCCTCCATGGATGAGAGGATGATCAAGCAGCTAGAGGAGAAGGAGAATATCGCACGAAAATGCAGTCAGTTGATCAGCGACGGCGATTGCATTTATCTCGACAGCGGCTCAACCACTTATCATATCGCCAAGTATGTCAAGCACAAGAAGCTGCTAACGGTCGTCACCAACTCCATCCCGATCGTTCAGGAACTGATGGACAGCTCCGTCGAGTTGATCATCATTGGCGGCAAGATCAGACATCATGAGCAGTCTGTCATCGCGTACGACTACTTGTTCAACTTTCAAGGATTGAATATTCAGAAAGCGTTCATCTGCTGCAGCGGCATTACGATCGACAGAGGCATATCTGACTATAATCTGGAGGAAGCCGTCACCCGCAAAAAAATTGTCGAGCAAGCGGGCCAAGTGTATGTCGCCGCCGACAGCAGCAAATTCGGCAAGGATGTCACCATCTCCATCGCCCCTCTGGAACGAGTGGATGCCATCATTACAGATCATCATGTCAATGCCGAACTTGTGCATAAGTTCAAGAAGTTACGTACCAATCTGGTTATTGCGGAATAAGTGTATTGCTTGCCCGAGACAGAGCGCAGGGAAGCTTGAAGACAAAAGAAAACGGCCATTAGTCATCGCACGTGACTAATGGCCGTTTTATCTCTATCCGTCTATACCGTCTGAAGGACTTGCTCCTGCTTAGTGCTAAGACCAAGCGTCCGAGCTGTCGATGCATGAATTTCTTGAATAAGTTCCGGTTTTTTCTGTAAAGCTACTCCGTATGATGGAATCATCTCTTTCAGCTTCGGCTCCCATGCCTTCACCTGTTGCGGGAAGCACTTCTGAATCACTTCCAGCATAACCGATACGGCAGTAGAAGCGCCTGGAGAAGCGCCAAGCAGTGCGGCTATCGAGCCGTCAGCTGCGCTAATGACCTCTGTCCCGAATTGAAGTGTTCCTTTGCCTGCAGCCGTATCTTTAATAATCTGCACACGCTGTCCGGCAACCAGCAGATCCCAGTCTTCGCTCTTGGCGTTCGGGACGAATTCCCGCAGCGCTTCCATGCGCTTCTCCTTGGACAGCATCACTTGCTTAATCAAGTAAGTCGTCAATGGAACATTCTTCACGCCTGCCGCCATCATCGTGGTCAGATTGCTCGTCTTCACAGAAGTAATCAAGTCCAGATTGGAGCCGTACTTCAAGAACTTCGGGGTGAAGCCCGCGAACGGTCCGAACAGCAGCGATTCCTTATTCTCGATAAATCGGGTATCCAGATGGGGAACAGACATTGGCGGAGCGCCCACTGGAGCCTTTCCATATACCTTTGCATGATGCTGCGCCACGACCTCCGGATTTTGACAGACCATGAACAGTCCGCTAACGGGGAAGCCTCCGATGCCCTTCCCTTCCGGAATGCCCGACTTCTGCAGCAAGTGCAAGCTGCCGCCGCCGCCGCCGATAAAGACGAACTTGGCGTTATGGCGTTCCACAGAGCCGCTGTCGATGTCCCGCACCTTCAAGTTCCAGGAGCCGTCGGCGGCACGCTTTATATCGTCTACATTTTGCTTGTACTGAATATGAACACCTTTCCCGCTCAGATGCTTGAACAGCATTCTGGTCAGAGAGCCGAAATTGACATCTGTGCCGGATTGGATTCTTGTCGCAGCCATCGGCTGTTCCACCGCTCGTTCTGTCATCATAAGCGGGATCCATTGCTTCAGCTTGTCGGGATCGTCGGAATATTCCATGCCGGCAAACAACGGATTACTGGACATCGCTTCAAAGCGCTTCTTCAAGAACGCGACATCCTTCTCCCCTTGCACGAAACTCATATGCGGCACTTGCATAATAAAGTCCTTCGGATTGCGAATCAGACCGCTGTCCACAAGATAGGACCAGAACTGCTTGGATACCTGGAATTCTTCATTCACTTTAATCGCCTTGCTAATATCTATGGTTCCGTCCGGTTTGGCGGAGGTATAATTCAGTTCGCATAGCGAAGCATGACCCGTCCCCGCATTATTCCATTCATTCGAGCTTTCCTCGCCCGCAGTCGCGCGCCGCTCGAACACCTTGATTTCCCAGTCCGGGACTAATTCTTTCAACAATGCGCCTAGCGTAGCGCTCATAATTCCGGCACCGATTAAGATCACGTCTGTTTTCGATTGTTTATTACTCATTTCTACCTTCCTTATTCCCTGAAATTTGCAGAAAGGATGCAGGCGCTCTTAACAGGCGTCACAGAAAGCCAGAGCGCGAACTAGTCACACACCATTTCCGGATCGATTCTATACCTCATCATAGTCTATCACTATTAGCGATAGATTTAAATAATTCTATTATAAGTTGTATAGGAGGGAATTGATAGGGCGATAGCGATGAGAATTTCCACCACACGTTCTTTTTCTGTAGCACGTGAATAATTCCCATTTGGTTCACTCATCCTATACAACGACAATATGGAGGAGGAAGCAATCAATGGAATGGTCATGGATCTGGAAGTCAGCCTTTATTGTTGTAGCAGGAATGGTGCTCTTGCGTATTTCGGGCAGAAAATCGATTTCTCAAATGAGTGTAGCCACAACTGTCATTATGATCTCCATAGGTACGACCATCGTCCAGCCGATTGCCAATAACCAGCTCTGGACAGCGATTGGTTCAGCTGCTGTTTTCATTATTTCGTTACTGGTCATTGAAATGCTGGCCTTGCAGTATGATTGGTTCGAGAGGCTGTTGAGCGGACGTGCTAAGACAATCATAGAGAATGGACAAATCATAAGTAGAAATCTACGAAGCATTCGGATGACTGTCGATCAGTTGGAAATGCGGTTACGACAAAAAGGCATCGCCAATATTGGCGATGTGAGGACCGCGACAGCGGAACCGAATGGCCAGATCGGCTACGAATTAATGCCGCATGCCAAACCGGTAACTGTAAGGGATCTGGAGCGCATGCTAGGACTGAAAGCCGGAACGGCAACGAATCAGAACATGCTGTTCCGGGAAGTTAGCGAGCCCCATCCTACCCCGATCGACACTGAACTGGAATAGGCAACCAAAGCCGATGAATTAACCTTCAAGTCGCTCGATTCGCTGCAGGATGGTATATTTATCGTCATAAAGCGTCATAAACTGTGTTAGGCCGACCATTCGGAACAACTTGGCATAATGGGAGGACAGACCGTATGCGAACGCCGGGCAACCCGCCTTATGGAGTGCGCGAACAATTCGAATGAGCACAGCGATGCCCAAGCTGTTAATATACCTTACTTCAGTGAAATTGAAAATGAGGAATGAGCCGCCTTGTTCCAGTCCATTTTCCCAGTTTTGCAGTAAAAACAAATCTGTCTCCGCCGATTTTGCAAGATCTCCTTGCAGGTCGATTACCCATATATTCCCCTCCTGTCTCATCGCCACGCGCAAGGGTTTATTCATGATGCTCCTCCTTCGACATAATAGGTCATTTTAACAAAAAAGCCTTCATCATTACCGCCATAAGCGAATTCATCTGTAAGCTCTCGCATAAACAGAAGTCCCCAGCCTCTGGGCTGTTCTTTCTCCCATATATGCGCTGCGGATTCAGTGGAAGGCAGCTTCACCATTCGGTTAGTGAGGTTAATGACATCGATGACAAATTTATCGGTATATACATGCAGACGAATTGTAATAGGCGTTCCGGTATGCCCATGCTCTATCGCATTAATACAGGCTTCGGCAATGACGGTGTGCACATCGTCGATTCGTGTCTCTTGCGGCAAAGTATGCTGAAGCGATTCGGTTACTAACCGCATGGCTAATTTCTCAACCCCATGGTCGGGATGAAAGCTCCACTCCTTCCTGAACAATCGTTGTCCCATCGCGCACCTCCATTCGAATATGCGGCAGATTAATCGCCATCTGCGCCTTGGTATGACTTCAATGATGACGGATCAGCATAATTGTTCGATCGTCTGATTGGCTACGATTATTCGAGTTGGGCAAGCGCTCCAATAGTTGCTTAAGCACGAAGGTCGGTTCATTACGCCAATCGATCTGGCGAAGCTCGTTCTCCCACCGTTCAAAGCCGAACAGCTCATTATGGGCATCGAGCGCATCCACAATGCCATCCGTTTGCATCACAAGCGTTTGTCCTTTGGCCAGCAAGAAGGTTCGTTCTGCTTCCGTGTAGGAGCAGTCATCCGCAACACCAAGCGGCAGCGATGATCCCGCAAGCTCCCTGACGATTCCGTCAGCCACAACATAAGGCGACAAGTGCCCAGCGCTTGTATAATCAACCTCCACAACTTCTTCCTTGCAACGAATGACCGCCAAGCCAACCGTCACGAATAGTCTGCCCTTTGCAATAGAATACAGTTGTTCGTTCAGTCGGCTCATCATTTGTCCAGACGAGCCGCCCTTGGCCGCTTCCTCTCGTAGCCCTGCAAGTATTGCGGTCATTACTATGGCCGCCGACATGCCTTTGCCCGCAACATCCCCTATAGCCATAATCATCTTCGTATCGTCAATGGGAATGACATCATAGAAGTCTCCGCCAACTTCATAGCAAGGCTCGCAGTATACGGCAAGCTGCAGTGGGTCAGTGACCGGAAGGGCTGCCGGCAACAGACGCTGCTGAATATCCCTCGCCAGCGCCAGTTGCTCCGCTACTTCATCGTACATGGCCGAGAGCCGCTCCTGTACTTGGTTGAAAGCGATGGTCAGGCTTGCCACTTCGTCATCAGAGAACAAGGGAACAGCTTGAAACGGCATAGTTTGGTCATCGCCACCGAGCTGGTACAACTTTGTCGTAATAATATGCAGATCTCTCTGCCAATTTCTCACGAACAAGACCACAACGCTGATCGAGAATAAGGTATACATGCCTGCAACCAGTCCATATACAGGAAGGTCGATAACCTTCTCCGTCATCGCTAATAGAGCGAATCTTCCGGAAGCCATGAAGGTAATGGCGAAGCATACGCAACAGATCAGATATAATGATCGTTGCATCGACGACGGCTTGAAGCCGCTGACCGCTGTCAGATGCAATTGCAGCAAATAGGGGCGTAATGTCGCTCTTGAGAGACTGAACAGCAATATGCCCACAACGAACGTCAAGCCTAATTCCGAGCTAATACTAATCGCCAGCTTGTTCCAGCCGTATGGGATGGAAAGGGCTGCACGATGCCTCACAATATCAGAGGTGTGAAATAAAACAATAAAAACCGCTGCCAGCACAACTACGCTAACAAAAAGCTCATAAGGAAAACGAAGCAGTCTCCTGAACAATTGTTCCTTGCCAGACGGATCCGTTAGATTCGACTTCAATACGGCTAACTTGGTTGCATGCGCGTTACGGAATAACGGATTCAGTCGAAACCAGGTAAAAACTAACAGAACCAGAGCAAAAATAATGTCGCTTGCGAGCAGAAACGGAATATGGAACAAGAGCATGCTATTCATCGGAAGCTGATGAAATACAAGATTGTTGATAATGATAAATATCGTACCGCCTAGTAATGCTGCCATATAGGCAAAAAAGAGGCGAAACAGCAGCTGAAAAGGTCTTCCAGGCATCCAACTGGTCATGCTGCCCCCTCCTGCAAGCGCCGGGATGAAAGAAGGGTATGCTCCCCTTGTTGCAGCTGTAGCTCCGCAATCTTGCCAAGGGAGTATGAACCGCATGTGAAAGGAGCAGCAATCGTTGGATTGATGGGATACTTGCCATCTGTCTCTGTCATCAGCCCGTCCTCATATACTAGCTGCAGCCGTATCTGTCCCGATAACGTCCACTCCAGCTCAGACTTCACCGTATCAAGCGTCATGACTGCGATATGGGCCTGCATGTCCTTCGCTAGTATCGTAATTAAATGCTGCTTCAGATAGTGGGTTAACTGCTCAGCCGAGACATGCTCATTCACTTGCGCTCGAAACATCATCAACAATGCCGACATAACAAGCGCCGCAGACAGCTCGCTTCCTGCTATTGCGCCTCCCAGCATGACCGCACGCTGATCATTTAGCCGGATAAGATGAAAGAACGTTCCCGACGCACATGCCACATCATTCTCTCCCGCCTTAATCTTCCATTGTCCAATCGATAGGTTTACGGGAGAGAAAAGCTGCTTTTGTACGTTGCGGGCGAGATCGATTTCTTCTTTCATGCGAGAATATTCCCGATTGAATGTATTCTGCAGCCGATTGAAGGCCAAGGCCAGCTCCCCTGCTTCGTAAGGCGATACGATAGGAATTGGAGTCAACCGATTGGCCTGGTTGACTTCGAGCTGAAGTATATTGCGCTTGATGTGTCCAATATCGCCTATCAAGTAAGACAAGGCTGTCTTCACAACCATTAACGTAACCAGGCCTACGACGAAGGCTATGGCTATATATACTCCCCACTGCACAGAGGAGCCGTACTCTACACCTTGATACACGTACCAAAATAAACGCAACTGCATATACAATAGGCCACAAATGACGATCGCCATCATTTCATTTGACAGTGGAATAAAACGTGGATTCGGCAAATGAACGATGTTTAATCGTTTTAGCTCGGAGCTACATATCCATCTCGCCAAGCTGTATTGAATTATCCCCAATGCCAAAAAAGTAGAGCTGTCGAATAAAATTCCTCTCCAAGCTTGAATGGCGGTTTCATGCGGCCATGAAGGCCAATCGGATACAAACAGGCGATATGTCTGTGCGATGAGCCATCCCGTAATCACGTAAAGCCAAAACAATTCGTTCGGAAAAGAGGAGAAGCGCCGCCACAGCTCATGCCTTTCCAGATGGTGTCCCTTGTCCGAAGATCGCTTTGTGGCGGAGTGTAGACGAAAATAGGTATACAAAATCAGCACAAGCAGTAATAATAAATAGCCTGCGACGATCCCCATCACCGTCTGCTTGAACTGTTGAGCCGAAGCATGGCTGACATATTTGTTGGATAGCAGCATGCCGCATACAGCGACAAGCGCTACCATCACATAGACGACATAACATTTTATTGCTGTTGTATGAAGATTGACGATTTTATGTAGCGGCTTCACAGCCTTCTCCCCCCGTATACAACGAGTTATGAATAATGTGGACGAAAAGAGGGGACAGCGCCTAATTCTGTTTTACAGCACTCTTCCCAGCTTGCATACGCATCCTTTGCTTCAAGATGTCGGCCTAACCGAATATATAATCGGATTAGCTTAGAGTGCGCTTCCTCCTGGTATGGCTTAATGGCTAGCCAACTGAGCAAATAAATTTCCGCATGCATCCAGTCCTGCCGCTGCTCGGCGTGCGTCAGACATTTTTGCAGCAGGGATACTTGCTTATGCGCCAAGTGCTCTCTTACCTGCTCCAGCCACTCCAGATAGGGCAGCTCAGGCAGTAATTCATCATAAAGCATGTAGGCCTGCTCATACATCTCATATGACAAGCTCCGATCGGTCGACCACAGCTGGTCTGCAACGCGAATAAGCGTTAAGTACTGCTCAACGTCCACGTATTCGATAGCTTCCTCTCTAAGCTTGATCAGTCCGTTCCTGACAATTACTGCCTGCTCCATTCCCAACTCCGCATGCAGCGTTCGCTTTAATTGATGAATAATGACATACAACTGCTGCAGCGCTTTATCCGCCTCATCGCCAAGCTGAAGCGCCTCGATAATCTGCTCTCGGATACCCGAATAATTAGGCTGCAGCGCAAGAAAAAGAAGCAGCTCCTTCGCCTTATTCCGCTTCCACTTCATATGGAGGCGCTCTTCCTGACCTCTTAGAAAGCGCATTCCGCCGAAAAGATGAAGCTGCCAAGGTACATGACTACTCTCTTGCTTGGGGTACAACGAATGCGGATGAGGCAGTGAACGCTGATCCTCTCGCAATATTCCGGCCAGCTGCTGCAGTTCCAGATCATGGTCGGAATCCTCAGCAGATTGATGCGAGCAAGCTATGCACGAGAGTAGCTCATACTGCAGCGTCAAATCCGACGGATACACGCCCATACAGGCGCGTATCCCATCGATATGCGTCTGCGCTTCCTGACCCAGCTGCACTGAACAATGCAGACTAGTTATCGCCATTGCGGCAACCATCGTGTAAGGAAGAGGGACATTGCACGTCGAGAGCTCATGGACTGTAGTCATTGCAGTAGACCATTGCCGATTGCCATACGCCTTCAGAAGCTGAAGCAAGCGGATCAGAGGGGCAAGCTGAGGGTCAGATGCGCCTCGGACACGGCATTCATAATAAAGCTCGTTCCAGGCGTGAACAGACATAGCGGGAGCGCAGCGTAGCGCCAAGTCAACTGTTGCCATGCAAGCCTCCTCCCAGCGACCTTGCTGCGCGTAGGCAAGAATGGAGAAGCGGAACAGCTTCACAGCGTGAGGATTCAGCCTATCCTTATCTCCTCCACGTAAAGCAGATGGGAGCCACGTACAGCCGACAGCCTGAAAATGGGCGATGGCCGCTTCGGCTTCCAGCTGTTGCTCTTCCCGTTGCAATTGTTCTGAGATCACTTCTGCCGACTCGAAATCGCCGAGCCTAAGCTGGATATGCCCCAGCATCGCCAGACAGGGCAGAAATGCTCTCGGAACATACATCTCTGCCCACCCTCTTGCCGCCAGCTCCATGCTCTCCCGCGCCTCCGTCAGCTTTCCGGCATGCCATTGCTGCATCCCAATGCATTGCATGAGAATCGGGGAACGCCGCCGATAACTAGTCGGTATTCGTTCCAAGACATCCGTAGCTATACGATCGCCATCCGTTATTCTCCTCTCAATATACAGCACTGCTTGCTCATACCGCTCCAGGCAGAGCAACTCATCCAATAGCTCCTTACGATCCTCAGCATTACCAGTCATTAGCTTCACCCGCTTTATAGCTTTAAAGCGATTATAGCATGTTTGGATGTACCTTATTTATCGAGAATGAATTGAATAATCCATATGACGCTACCGTCCGTATACGTTCCGTCAGAATCATATGCCAGAGCGGTTTTTCCACTTGGCGTCACGTACATCGCCCATGTATCCGCGCCCTCGGGGGATTCTAATATAATGCCGCCTTCATAGCCGTACACTTCATTATAATCAGCCGGCCGCCAAGTTCCGGTTTGAGTCACTGCATACGTTTTCAGCGTATACGTTCCATCTGACTGAACGGTTAATGTTCCTCCGCTGGCTCCTGGAGTGAACGTATGGCCGACATACTCGCCGGTAAGTGGATTGTAGATGCTTAACGCACCGCCTTCAATCCATAAGTTCCAGCTTCCCTGATACTTCGTGTAATCATATTCCGCCTCTTCCATTCTCGTTTGGTTTGCATCTGGCGCAACGATTGAACGATTCCCCGTTATTGTAATTTGTCTCAATTCAGGATCGTATTCTACGGTCATGTCAAAATTTTCGCTAATAAAACGGACGGGTACAAGCGTCGTTCCATTTTGAATAATAGGTTCAGTAAGCAAAGTAATGGATCGTCCGTTTATGATGGCGGTTTTGGAATCAATGTACAGCACAATGGTCTGACCGTTAAGCTGGAGCGTTACTTTCCGTTCATCGCCGTCCCAATCTACCTCCGCACCCACCGCTTCTGCTATAAATCGAAGCGGAACAAGTGTCGTCCCGTTGTTAACAATAGGCGCTGTCTGAAGTTGCGCAAGCTGACCTGCAATCGATGCATCGGCTTGCCCGATCGTTAGAATAATCGCTTGACCAGCCGCACCTTCTTCTAATATAGACGGAGGAACCTGTGATGGTGTTGTGGCAGGCATAGGCGATCCGGTTGGCATGGGCGTAGGAACCGGTGTAGGGGAAGGCGACGGCGTTGCAGCAGGTGTTGCAGCAGGCTGCGCTGCCTCCATAACGTAGCTGAACGATACATGGTCCTGTTCTATAACATCTATTCGAATTTTCGCATGCTTGCCCGAACTTAAAGCAATTAAGTAAATTTCTCCTTGTTGCATCGTAATGGAGCTTACGGCTCCCTGCTGGCTAACAGGCGTACGATCTTCCAATTCACCAAGCCCCTGCTTAACGATACTTCGAGCGCCCAAGGCGCCATACGAATTGATGACAAAGTCTGCTGCGCCGCTATCGGTTGTCAGCTCCAGGCTGGACAATTGAAGGCCGCCTTTATCCAGCACATCCCCCGACCAATTCAGTGTATAGGGATGCAGCGGCCGATATTCGCCAGTCTGTACTTCGCCCCAATAGATGTAGCCCTTATTGCTTGCTTGTGCTTGCAGCACATTTGAAAGACACAACAGGATAAAAGCCAGCAATGCGGTCATGTAAAGCATGCTCTTCTTCATATTTTCCATCCTCCTACATCATGATCTATTCATAATGTAGCGAGATAACCTTACAAACTCCTTACAACTCCACTGAAAGCTTCCATACGCAAGCCGCTAGGGCCTTACAGCCCTTATGAATCGCCTTCGAGACATCCACGAAGGGTAGTATGGATGCAGATAAAAAAAGCCTAGGGAAATCAGCTCGATTTCCCTAAACTTTTGATCCAATCAATCAATAGGATGTGTGATGAATAAACGATCCGCAAAGGCTACAATTTCTTCCTCATAATTAACAGCGATTACACGAATGTTATATTCCGTAGCAGGAAGAAGCCCAGAAATCATCTGATTATTGCTTACGGTCGTTTCCAATAGCTCATGATCTAAATAGATATGATAGTTCAAATTTTCATTGCTGTAATTATCCCAATACAAGTCAATAAAATCGCTCGATACTTCAGCCCTCAGGTCTACTATGACTGGATAGAGTCCGAATTGAAAGGAGAATTCGGCCACTCCGCCATTACCATCATTAGCAGTAATTGTAATTTCAGCTGAACCCATACCGTATGGTTGAATGATGATCATAGCTCCATCTGCGTTAACCCTTGCAATAGAGGTATCACTCGAATTGACGGTGAACGTTAACGTATCGCCATCCTCATCGCTGAAAACTTCGCTCAAGTCTATCTCAAAAGGCTCCTCCGTATTGGACATCCGATCCGCTATCGGGTTAATAACCGTAGGTGCGGTATTAGTCGGCGTCGGCTCCGGCGTAGGTGTCGGTTCCGGCGTAGGTGTCGGCGTCGGCTGTGGCGTCGGTGTCGGCTCCGGCGTCGGCTGTGGCGTCGGCTGTGGCGTCGGCTGTGGCGTCGGTGTCGGCTCCGGCGTCGGCTGTGGCGTCGGCTGTGGCGTCGGCTGTGGCGTCGGTGTCGGCTCCGGCGTCGGCTGTGGCGTCGGTGTCGGCGCTGGCGGCCTTGTTGGATACTGTTGCCTCTGCGCTGCCGCTTGGCGTTGTCTTTGCCGCTCCAACCCTTGGCGTTCTACATCGAATTTTTGTCTTTCTTCATCCGAAAGCTTGTTTCTTAACATATTCTCGGCTGCTTGTTGTTGCTGCTTTTTTGTTCTTTCAATGGCCTCTAATTGTTCTAAGCGTTTATCCTCTAGGGAAGATAAGAGTGCATCCTGTTGTTGTCGCGCCTGTTCACGCAGCTTATCTTGTTCTTCCTGCTTTCTCTTCCTCTGTTCTGCTAATTGCTTTTGTATTTCCTGCTGCCGCTTTTGCTGGTCCGTTAATTGCAGCGGCGGAACATTATTTAGATCAATTTTATAAGTTGTTTTCTTGTTGATTTCATCAATAATCTCGTTTACTCGGTCCGGATCCATTTTATTTTGTTCCACGGCTTGCTTCAACAAGTTCACCAGTAGATTATTCAGATTATGTTGGTATTGTTCTATATTGTCTTGCGATATTCCTGACGGAAGATCACTAGAGTTAGACCCAGAGGGGCTATTCCTCATCATTTCTTCCAGCATCGACGCTTGTTCTTGCTTTATCTTCTCCCAATTTCTCAACAATGCTTCAATGACAGCAGGTGAGGCTTGATTAACGAATTCAGCCAGATCAACCATGACAGGCTCACTTGCTTCTCCACTACTCCCTCCTGGAAAAAAGAGCGATTGCTGTGCAGGATATATGGCACTTGGACTCTGACCGCCCCCATTGCCGCCTGCTTGAACAAGACCGCTGCTTACAAAGAATCTCGACTGCCCTGTAACTGGGTCGATGCTCACAAGAAAGTTCGTTCCGCGAACATTAGTTTGAGCCGTCGGAGTCATGATTTTGAATGTATCTTTTGAGTCAACCAACGAGGTCACACTAGCACCAACCATCCCGCTCCATAGTACAAAGCTCGTATGCTTCACACGGAACGCCTGGCTTAAATTTGAAATGTGCAGCTCCGAATTTTCACTAATCGTTAGTTCATCCTTGCGATCAACCGTTCTTAAAATCGCGCTTGAATGATATTCAGTAGCGATTTGATCGCCATGTTGAAGTCGCATGCCGTCATAAGCTCTGAACGCCAATGAACCGCCCGCCTGCTTCACCCAAACCGTTCCTTCAATCTGCTCCAGCTTGGCCGCTCTCGAATGGCGATTGATTGCAGGCAGCTTTATGACGGCTTGTGCTATCTCCCTCAAAATAACCGACCTTGTATGCTGATCCCATTCAACATCTGCTCCGAACGCCTCGCTAAACGGTCTGATTGGAACATAAGCTACGCCAGCTTTAATATAGGGCGCGACCCCCATCTCATGCTGTTCTTCCTCGTCAGAAGTTTTATTCTTCGTAAAAATCACAGGACTTCCATCCTGCAGCCTTATTCGCACATCGTCCTTTGTTAATTCAATCGTACGCTCATGATCATCGAATTCAACCATGTAGCCCATCGCTTCACTTAACGCTCTAACAGGAACCATCGTGTTGCCCTTTACAATCTCGGGCTGCGCATTAAAGCTAATGACTTGATTCTCGAACACAACCTTCACTTGATCATCCTGCGGCAAGTTGTCCGGAAGCTCGTACCATTCAAGCTTGCGAATTTGATTATTATAGCTGTCCGCAATGAGCAAATCGCCATTGGGCAAGACGGCTACATCTGTGGGATGATGAAGCAGATTGTGACCGTTAATGCCGTCTACACGGCCGAATTGTGCAGGTACTCCAGCAATCGTATTCACTTGTCCATGAACAAGAGTACGAATCGTATGGTTGAGGCTGTCGGCAATAATTAACTCTTGCTTCTCCGTGACAGCAATTCCTCTAGGTGAATAAAAGCGAGCTTCTGAGCTGGCCCCGTCTGCATAACCGCCTTCAGCATACAGAGCGCCCTTCGCATAAACAGGCCGTTCCCCTTCAGACAAGCCTGCCGCCGTTGTAACGGTTCCTTCCGCCACATCGATATAGCGTATAACATGATTGCCTGTATCGCTCACATATAAATTGCCTTTATCGTCTATTGCAAGGCTGGTAGGCTCATTGAACTTGGCTGCTGACAACTCACCATTCTCATAATCGCCTGCAAGAACCGCATAACCGCTAATGACCTCAATGACCCGATCTGATGGAGCGTTTAACGTAGTCACCTGCCCATCTGATGTAATTTGTCGAATCACATGATTCAGTGTATCTGCAACATATACAGTGCCATCCACAGCAACAGCAACATCTTGCGGGTGATTGAATCTCGCTGCTTGGCCTTTTCCGTCTTTATGCCCGAGTATGCCGTCTCCAGCGATTGTTGTTACCATGCCATCTTTAGATATTTTTCGAATCAGATGATTGGCTGTATCCGCAATGTATACGTTGCCTTCCGAATCCGTGTCCATACCCGAAGGCCCATTGAAGACAGCCGTTCGCCCAGCACCGTCGTTCCAGCCTCCACTTGGAATGCCGTTATCATCTATGTCCCGTATAAATCCCGCATAAGTAGTCACCTGATTATTCTTAATTTGTCTTATCAGATGATTCTTGCTATCTGCTACAAGCACAGATCCATCCTTTACTATCGCCATTCCTTGCGGCATGCGGAATGATGCTTTCAAGGCTGCTTCATCCCAATCATCAAAGTCACCGCTACCAGCCAAAGTTGAAATACTTGAAAGAGCTTGATAGTTGCTAGTAGAGGGCTGCTCACTTCGCATCTTCTCAGCTTGCGCAGCCGTAGCTCCAAATAACGTCAAAAGCATGATGGCAACTAACGATTTACTAATAAACGCTTTCATAGGAGTCTCCTTTATACAATTTAGATTCAAGCCGTGCGCCTACAGCTTCCGACTCTTCAAGATATTATAGATAGAAACCTATAAATAAAAGTCCTACTAAAGTAGTACATCGACAAAAATCGCAAGCTCATGCAAATAGTAGAACAATTGCAGATCAGCCTGCTTTTATCAGTCTACATCAACTATATATTCTTCACATTATTATAGCAAATAATGGTAGGATGTGCATGCGCTAAAGTAAACCACAAACGCGACTGTAACTGAATCGACTTATCGCATGAACAATCTCACGAATGGCAGAACCTATTATGTTGTCGTGAAGGCCGCTGTGAATAGAGCTGGAGTAGCGGTGATGATGCATAGATTATTACAGAATGCTGATTAGATTGATAATAACAATTAAGCAAAGGGCCATCCTGCAATGGATGGCCTGATTCTTTCATTAGACTATCGTTGTTCTACATCCACCACCAAAATCAAGTACCTATCTCA
Source organism: Paenibacillus chungangensis (assembly GCF_042675905.1). NCBI lineage: Bacteria > Bacillati > Bacillota > Bacilli > Caryophanales > Paenibacillaceae > Paenibacillus > Paenibacillus chungangensis. Next base: position 148,616 of record NZ_JBHTJZ010000008.1, read on the forward strand.
CGAATTCGTATCAGCGTACTGTCGAAATCGCCGCATAAAGCAAGCGGAATCCCTATATTCATCAGTCCGCTGCCGCTCATTGTGAACGGCACGCTCGTCTCAACCTTGTATATCGAATCAGGCTGCAGCCCTTGTAGACGAAGACGTGGCAGAAAATTACCGAACTGCTGAGAATGCAGAAATGCAAACACAGCGGATTCGCTTGCATCATGATTGACATATTGCACTGCTGTCGTCGATCCCGTTCGAGGTGAGAGCAGCCGATACTGTTGGCCTTGCTGAATCATTGGACGCAGCTCCTTATATAGAGCTACCCATTGTTTCGCCTGGGAAAGCTCGGCGTCTGACCAGTGGTTCAAATTACCGCCGATACCAAGCGCCCCCATCATTGCAGCATGGAAACGGTATTTCAGCGATACGCTTCGATTATTCGCATGACCGGGAGAATCAGTTACCCAGCACATCATAGACTGAGCCGCATAGGTATAAGAGAAGCCTTCTTGTATTTTCAAACGATCAAAAGCGTCCGTATTATCGCTAACCCATGCTTGATCGGCATAGCGCAGCATGCCGAAGTCGACTCTGCCGCCGCCGCTTGAGCATGATTCAAACGTAACCTCTGGAAATTTCGCTCTAAGCTCATCCCAAATTTCGTATAAATGCTGCACATGTCTAACCCAAAACTCGCGTTGCTCTGCCTCGGGAACATGCAATCCGCCTGGCTCGCTAATAGCGCGGTTCATATCCCATTTCACGAATTTGATATTATTTTCCGATAACAGCTTCGTAATAAAATCGAGGATAAACGCCTTTACTTCCGGCTTGGATAGATTAAGCACAAGTTGATTTCTCGCAAGCGAGTTTTCCCGATTCGGAAAATGATAAATCCAATCGGGATGATTGCGATACAGATCGCTGTCCGGATTGACCATCTCCGGCTCTACCCATATACCAAAGTCCATGCCAAGCCCATTGATGCTTTCGATTAATTCCCCTAGGCCATTCGGAAACTTCTCTGGATTGACATACCAATCGCCAAGACCCGCTTTATCATGATTTCGTTTCCCGAACCAACCGTCATCAATGACGAATAGTTCGACGCCCATAGCCGCTGCTTTTTGAGCCAGCAAAATTTGCTCGTGAATATCAATTGTAAATTCTGTAGCTTCCCATGAATTGTAAAGAACCTTCCTAAACGTCGATCGCTCGTTAGAAGGCATAATATATTGCAGTTGATAGCCATGCAGCCTTCTGCTCATACCTCCAAAGCCTTCGCCCGAGTAGCCGCCGATAAATAGAGGCGTTTCAAACGTCTCGCCCGCTTTCATGCTCCATTCAAAATCGAAATCGTTTATACCGCCTACTACTCTTACGTTGCCGAACGCTGTTTTTTCGGCGGTTATTTTCCAATTCCCGCTCCACGCAAGCGCTCCGAACCAGACTGTTCCAGCCGCTTCCTTAGCCGACCCATCATCCATCGCAAACCAAGGATTGGCATGATGACTTGTAATGCCGCGCCGGCTTTCAATTACTTTTTTCCCTTCATTAATAATGCTCGACTTAAGCTGGGTCTCTTCTTGCCACTTCCCAGCAATATAGGTCATTCTGCTTTCTTTCATCGCTGGAATAGACCAGACCGCTGACTGGGCTACTTCAAGCTGGATGGAGTCTTTTCCGTTATTGATCAGGCTTGCCCCGCGTTCAATTAGGTCATAACCAGCTATGACGGTATACGTCAACCTAACCTCCAATGGATAATAGGCATCCTGAAGGTGAATAACGAGTATATCACACTCGCCCGAATTACTAAGCTCATAGCTTGTATACCGCAACTTCAAGTCCCTGACCCCGTCGTGAAATTTCACCTTAAGCGCAGGCTCGATAAAGCTTAGTCCGCCCCAAGGGCTATACTCTTCTTTTTCCCGCTCCACCTCAGCGTCAAAATGTGAATGATAATATGGCTGCAGCAATCCAGCTAAATCGTCTATTCTAATTTTGTTTCCCCAATGAATATGCAATAAGCAACCTTTCGCATCTACTCCAAAACCGTAGCACATATTATCGGTTGTTAGTAAAAATAGCTGCTGCTCATCATTTACTTGAATAGTCACAATCGTCCCCCCAATTATTGATTCAATCTTGACAATAGTCCCAGCTTTACATCAAGTGACCAGTTGGATGATGCTTTGGGTTCTACTAACAATGTTTTTCCTCGCTTATATGCACTATCCAAATTATCGTAATAGCCATTGCAAGGCTCGAGTGCTACCATCAATTTTTCATTGTAATGACCCTCGTTAATCCATAGCCCAAAGTAAGGCAGCTCCTTGACTGACCAAGATAATTGTACAAACTCGCCTGTATTCAGCTCATATAACCCCGCTTGTCCTGTTGCAAATGGAGTGTTAGCGTAGAACTTCCTCGAGTCCTGTACTTCACTCGGAGAAAGTCGATCTATATTCATTCTGCTATACTCTTTCTCCGATTGAGTCCACTTGTACAAGAGTCCCTCTTCGTAACGCTTGCCTCCTACCACACAAAACACCTCATCGAGCTCTGGAGGTATCCGGATTTGGGTATGAACTGTTGCAGCAAATAGAGGATGCGGGCACCAAATTGCAATGAGCGGTGCCTCCATAAGATTCATCACCGAATATGAAAGCCGAAGAGTCTGATCATCGATAAAGCTGATTGTTCGGGTAAAAGAATACGGAAGCACCTCTCCGCGTGTCTTTGTTACTAAGCTATGATCAGTCATGCTATATGTCCATGGAACAGACCATAACTCTCCATGATCCGGAAGATGTATGTGCTCATGAGAACCTGGAAGAGGATAACGACATACATCAATTGTCGGGAAGCATTCATCCCAGCCGTGCATCATCTCCTCGGAATATGAGTCGCCATAATTCGCATGTCGTATCCCGTCTCCAATTGCTTCAACGAGCCACTCTTTTCTTGTTTCTTTGAATTGCAGTGATACTATGCTACCTCCCGCTTGAGGCAGTACAATTAGCTTCACAGCCGCGCTTTCCATGAGTATGGCCTCACTGCTTCGAAAATTGGTTTTCTTGACTATAACGTCCACCAAAACCCTCCAATCTCGTTTTCACTTCGTAGGTAGCTATTCTGCGTGTTTTATCCAATTGTCATCAGGATGTGAACCATATCTCATAGCTTATCTGACATTTTTCACCAGCAATTTAAGGGAAAGCGCACGGTATACGGGATCTTCTCAGAGGTGATTCCCCTGTGCATCCTTCAGCTCCTCAATTAATGTAGCAACGTTACACCTGAGCCGCGTCTACGCTGACGAAATTCCCGGATATACCACGCTCCGGTCAAGACGAACAGAACCGAGCAGATCAAATACGTCGCAAGCAGGCCGTACTCGGCATCAATAACGCTGTAAATAAGTGCGGGGCCCAGTGCTGCTCCCAGGTCAGTCGATACGGAGTATGCAGTCATAACCGCTACGACAGATGTCGACTTCGCGGCATCTGCGGCCATGGTGTCCATAATTGTACCGAGCGCTGTGCTCGTCATCATCACGAGAATAACGACCGCTATCCAAGCGACGATGGGCAATTTCCACGGGATGATCGCGAATCCGGCAGCAGCACCCGACAGCGATAAGAAGAAGAGCGGCAGCCTCCCCTGAGCGCCGTCAGTTATGCGGCCGAACCGTCCCGCCAGGAACGGCTCCCATGCGCACCTTAATGCGCTTAACAGGCCACCTAATGCAGTGCTGCTTGCGACAAGACCGAAGATAAGGTTGATGTCGGCGTAATGGAAGTCAATGACATACGTCAGCGTTGCGCTGAAAATCGCATGCAGCATCGAGATGACAAGCCCACTGATGACGATTTTCTTTACCGCGATCGTCCAGATAGAGCCCCCAGGCGCACCGGGCCTGCCAGACTGAAGCGATTCTGCCGTCTTAACCGCTTTCACAGCCACCAGCACAAGCGGGATGCCCGCTAATGCCAGCAGGCCGAACAGGATCGAGACAGGTGCAAGGCCGTAGATCGGAACGAGCATTCCTCCGAGCAGGACGCCTACCAGACTGCCCAGCCGCCATACGCCGTTGTACCGGCCCATGTAACGGCCGCGCTTCGCATCCCCTGCACATTCAATGACTGTCAGGTAGCCACCCATTCTCATCAGAGACCAGGCGATTCCCCATACGGCTCTAAGTGCCAGCCAGGCGGCGAAGCCCTTCCATAGACCGTATCCAATTGTCGTCGCCGCACCCAATATGACTGCGGCCAGCAAGCCGGTACGCAGAGACATATGGCGATACAACCAGCCGATCAATGGATTGAGCGGCAACCGAATGAATCGGTTAGCAGCCAGCAGAATGCCAACTTGCCAGAGCGAGTCCAATCCCGCTTCCTTCCAATAAATCGGAAGAACAACATACAGCATGGAATCGCCGCATAAGGCGAGGGCGCTAACGCCCCCCACAATTGTTATTGTCCGTGCCCCCTGATCTACCTGCTTGACTTTCATTTTTTCAAACCTTCCATCCTTTGGAGTCAGCCGGTCAGCCGGTTATGAATAATCATCGATTGTCAATCGGTCGATGGCTTTCTGACTCAGCTTGATGGCCACGTTGTCCGCCGAATATTCCACTTAGATTGTATCGCCGATGATGATAGAGCTTCTCCTTCGGATCCCCTCCGATAGGCTTGAATATTTCACGCTGAAAGCATCATCAACTTGCCCATTTGGACATCACCGATTCGCGGTTAGAGCATCAGCAATATTTTGTTAGAGCATCACTACGTTATGAA